>JASFGC010000356.1:0-4005 GCA_050123975.1 Syntrophobacterales bacterium
CTGAAATCGAAATCCACCCAACGGTAGCCGGGTTTCAGGGAGAGCTGATTCAGATTGATAAAGTCGCTGGTGGCAATCGGCTCTCCCGGTTTCATGTTGTTGTCCTGCAGGAGTTCAAGCCAGAGTTGCCCTTGGCCGCCGAAATTATGGAGTGCCAGCCCTATTTTTTCCAATTTAACAGGCTTGCGGAGTTCGAAAACCTGAGCATACTGGGTCAGCTTGGTGGTGACGTACTCTGCGGTCTCCACTACGAAATTGCGGGTCATTTGGTAGCTGTCAGTGCCCACCGTACTTGCCGGGCCCCGGGGAAAGGCGAAATCAACGTTTTCTGGGAACTCGAGATTACCAAAGAGAAAGGGCACGCGGTAACGAAGTTTGCGCCGCTCAGGTTCGGTTATCACTGGCGGCGGTGGCGGAGGCTCTACCTTTATTTCTGTAAAGGTTTCTTCAACGGGAGGAACGAGAAGCAGGTTCCGCGGCCCGTATTGCTGGCGACTGCCCGAGAGTTTAACTTGGTCGCTGTCAAAATCGGCATCGATGGACTCCTGCAGCCTAGGTTTTCCTTTGCTTCCCGCTATCTGCGACCAGCGCAAGAGTCCATCATTGATGGTTTCATTGTTGTCGATTCCAATCTCAATTCTGATGAAGCGATTGGAAACGAAAAGCTCGGTTTGCTGTGGATCGAAAGGCACCCAACCCAAATCCCTAAACCAGACCTCGATCCAGGAGTGGCGACCTTGTCCCATCTTAAAAGTGAGTACACCGCCTTCCCGGGAGACGTTGAAGGGCTTGTTGAGGGTTACGCCATTGACAATGCGGACAGGAATGGACACCGCCCGCATCAAAGCTGCACTTAAGTGAGAGAAATTCTGGCAGTTTCCTTTGCGCGCCTCCAGGCCGTAAAGGGCATCATATTTTGCTGGAGGAGTAACATAGCGCAGATTGTCTACTATCCAGGTGAGTATGCGCTGGACCGCATCAAACTGGGTGGTCACATCTTGGGTGAGTTCTTTGGCCAATTTGAGTATGCGAGGATCGTCCGACTGCACCTGTTTGGTGGGAGAGAGATAGGGTGAGACATCAGGCGGAACTTTTCCCGGTGGGAAGGGTGTTCCCGTCTGTAATTGCTGGAGCCTCGTCTGGTTCTGGGCCTTGAATGAGACGCGGGCAGTGATTTCAGGTGGGGTTGGCTTCCAAGTGGCGACTATGATCTGATTTCCCCGCTTATCCTGGAAGCGTTTTTTGTTTTTAGGCTGAGGGGAGAAAACGAGATCGAAGCCGTGAATCTGTTGTCGATAGGTAGGAGATTCAAAAGTCGGTGGTACGACGAAACTCAAGACCAGCTTCTGAGTCCCTGGGCTGCGGGTTATCCGTTGCTCGAGTTCGTAACGAATCTCGGATCCCATCTGACCCACGATCACATAGTTCTCAGCAGCGCAGGGAAAGTTCCAGAGAAAGAACAAGGCAACAGCTAAGCAGACAATTCTTCTCATACCAATGCCTCGAGGTTAGGGGATGGGGTATCTTAGCCGAGAATCCTACTGTTTGCAAATCTGGAGCTGTCGGTGATCTAAACAGAAGTTGAAGCTTAGGGCCAAAGGGAATATCCTGTTTAGCTTTCGCCCTTGTGCCTTGTGCCTTAGGCCTCTGGTTGACCGGTTTGTTAAGCTTGACCGTTGACCACTTACTGCTCACTGCTTACCGCTTACCACTTCCCTCTATATATATTCCCCGGCAACCTCCCGTACGTGGTGACCGTCCAGGACATGAAAGGTGCGAATCTTTTTGAGAAAAACCGGTGAAAACATGCCAATAGGTAAATAAATGATTTTCTTGCGATAACGGCTTGCCACCGTGTGGCACCAACTGCGGGGGGGCTTGGCGGCAATGTAGGCAATCTGGGTTTGTTCGCAATAGTCGATGGCAGCCAGTAGCAATCGTTCAGACTTGGTGCTGGCGAGGTCGAAAAACGAGTCCTGCCAAATGTCGTATACTCGCATGGGGGGATAGGTAAGCATGAAGCCACCATACTGGCAGCGGGATATTCCTGGTCCGACGAGGTGCTGGCCAGATGGAGTTGAATAGAATGCCATGTCCGATTCCTGCTCATGTTCACCCAGCCAAGTCACGCGCCAAGGAAATCTCTCTGTCTCATTTTCGGCTGGCTGGTCTTCATCAAAAATGAGCACCACCGAGCCCACCTTTCCCGGCAGAGACCGGTTCTCTTTCACATAGAGTTTGCCCTCGTGCCAGTTGCGAATTGTCTCGCGCAGATCAATCCCATCCATAAGAGAACTTGTAAAAGGGACAGTCCTGGTGTTCTCCGCGGCCAGGATTTGACCTGCTTTCTTCTTGATGTAGTGGCCCCAGCCTTCGATGACAATATCTTCTGGAGGATAGGAGCAAATCATGTTTCCCTGCCATTGGCGCTGCCATTCCCCGGGACGTTGTTCCTGCAATCGCTTTTTCTTGGCAGGAACCGGCACGAGACGGCGACGCATGGTGCGGAAACGGCGATGAAAACGGATTTTCTTCTGATTCAAGAAGAGATCCTCGCCGCGAAGCTCAATGGTGGGCAGGGTGGGACTCTCCTCCTGCCACGGGTATCGACTTCCCAGATCCCACACTTCGTAACCATAGTTGTCATCCACCGCACCACGGGCAGCAACAACGAGCTGGAAGAAATCCGGAGCAAGAAAACCCTGAACAAGGGCATAGTTTCTGGCAAAACGCCGGAGCACTGCAAGCTGTTGCGGTGTCACTTCCTCCTGGGAGTTTTGCAGGTGTTGGCGGGCCGCATCCTGGAAAAGAGTTTCATGCTGGTTCAAGCGGTCCAGGGGAGGAGAAGCGTCAGGCTGTTCCCGCCAGAGGGTCAAAAGCTCAGGCCGCTGGGTTTCAAAAGCGGCTGCGAGATAGGGTATCTCGGACATGATCTCACGGCTGGAACGTTCATGCAGATGGGCGAGAATCACCCCATCGCGCCGCTGGCGGCCGATAGGTTGAGCCTGGGTGCTCGAGAGGAGAGCCATAATACGAGGGTAATGGCTGATACCACAAACAAAGAGAATACGCTGATGCTTTCCTCTAAGCCTCTGAAGATGGTAAGCCATATTGGCTTCACGCAAGAGATCCTGCCTGGTCGCCTCTCTCTCAGTGGGCTGATCCGCGTACGCCTGGCAGTAGGCGGTGTGGCCAATCCGCTGCAGAGCATACGGATCAGGAAATGCTTCGTTGATCTGAGGCATTGACTCCAGATCTCGGTCAATGAAATGAAGGGGAAGATCATGAGTCAAAGCAAGGCGAGCAGCTTCCACCGCACCGTCTGTGGGCTCTAAAGGCAAGTAAACGTGAGTACCGTCTTTTTCTTGATAAAGAACAACCGAGAGCAGCGGTAGTCGTTCAAGTCCTTTGAGCAATGGTTCACGCAAGGTCCCAGGAAATTCCACTGCCACCGCATCCGGTTGCCAGCGGGCAAACCAGCGGATCACGGCCATGGCAAATTCAAGCCGACCATGAATCACCGGTACGAAACAAATGTTCTCAAGAAAGATGCCAGGTTCTTGTTGCATGGCCTAGAACCTAAAAGGGCTGTGGAAAATCCGAAATTCGAATATCGAAATCCGAAACAAATTCAAATTTTCAAAATCAAAATGACCAAAACTACTTATTCGATTGAATTCAGCATTGTTTGGAACATTTGAACATTTGGATTTCGAATTTGTTTCGTGCTTCGTGCTTCGTATTTCGGGTTTACAGACAGTTGATCTCTGAACACCTGGTATTCAGTTAGTTCTGCCTCCTAACAGAGTTCGAGACTTACGATTCGGCCTCTGGTGGTGGAGGTAGGTACTTCCTTGCCTCCTGTCCAAGGATGAGATGGATGGCATGATCAATACATTTGTGAACCTGTTTAGTAGATGGCGGCAGGCGTCGCGGCCATTTCAGTTTTCGGGAGGTGGACAGAAGTTTCAGAGCATACCGCCCAATGTTGATACCATCGCGAAC
>JASFGC010000357.1:0-4005 GCA_050123975.1 Syntrophobacterales bacterium
ATCCTCAGCTACCTCACTATGATGGGGTTTTCAGTTCCTCATGCTAAGGTCCTGCCGGATGAAATACAACCCAGATGCGAGGCTTCCCTCCACCTGCGGCGCAAAGGTCAAACAAGAAAAAGTCGTTCAAAAATAATCTGGTTCTATTGAGATGGCGTCAACGCTTCGGGAGGTTTCTATCCAACTCCTCTATGTAGGCCATAGCTCTCTCCAATTCATCGTTCAGGTGACGAATTCTGAGCATGGACCTTACCCGAAAAGTTATTTCTGTTTTGTCGAACGGCTTGTTAACAAAGTCGTCAGCCCCTTCAAGATATGCTTCTACGTCTCTGTCCTGATACGCGGTTACCATAATGACCGGGATTGACTTGGTTCTTTCTGCCCCTTTCAGTCTCTTACACGTCTCCACTCCATCAATTCCGGGCATCTTAACGTCCATGAGGATGACCTGAGGGTTTTCGCTCTGTGCGAGATTAATGGCCTCCTCTCCACTTGCTGCTGCAATTACATCATATCCATCTTCAACGAGATAGATGCTGAGCAGGTCCCTTATTTCCTTTTCGTCATCAACAACCATGATTTTTTCCGCCACGGTGCCCCTCCTTTTCTTTCAAAAACAGAAAGATTGGCAATGGAAACATCTCGTAGTGTCAGCAGGGTATTGATAGCAAGATCAATGCCGGATCATAGAGTTGAAAAAATTAATTATCACTCAGCTACAGGTGGTGCAATTACGTGGAGGATTAAAGAGTGCGAGCATTTGTTGAGGTTTCAGGTGTCGGGTTTCAGGTGTCAGGTGTCAAGAAATATAGCCATAGAGGCTGAAACCTGAACACTGAACACCGAAACCTGTGACGAAGGCTTGCTCCCTGTTCACCAAAACCAACAGTCTCTTCTTATTTTGCAGCAATGCCCAAGCGGTTCAGAGCAGAGCGAAATTTCAACCATCGTCCTCTGATTAAACAGATCACTCCCTCAAATAGTTCAATTTTTCTTGACAGTTACTTCGATATGATATATTTAGTACTAAATATACCAAACATGGAGTTGCAGGTATGGAAAAGAAATGGCTATTACGATTGCCCAGAGACCTGGACGACTGGCTTACACTGAAAGCAGCAGAACAAACTGTCGAGCGGGGCAAGAGAGTGTCAAAGAACACCCTGATAATTGAACTCGCCTCCGACGCCCGGGAACAAAAGGTTCAGGATCCAGGCATTGAGCCACCTGAGGCAGAAAGGTGGCCGGAGATAAGATCAGCACTGGAATTCATTCAAGAGACAGTAGAGGCGAGGACCGATGTTGATTCTCCTGGGAGTGATCGGTTGAAGCAGCGAATCTCAGTGAACCTGAAATTGCTGGAGTCTTACCTTGAGGATCTGGGAGAGTAGGTACAGGTGATCGGCACGAAGTCAACTGACGTCAGCATTATTCTGTTGGCACTGTTTAAGGCCCATATCAAAAAAGGGTTTAGGAACATCCTAAACCCTTGCTTTATCTGGTGGGCGGACGCAGACTCGAACTGCGGACCCCCGGCTTGTAAGGCCATAGGAAAGAGGGCGCTAACAGCAGGATATTCCTACTTTTTTCAGTCATTAAAGAAAGTTACTTATTTTGCGATTGTACCTCAAAGTACCTTGAAATGACCCTGAAATACCTTCCAGGGGAAGCTGTCTACTCCTTATCTACTCCCGGATTCATTGTGCTATATTGTGCTCTCTGGTATACTGCGCAAAAATCAAATGCCACTCAAGATCTGATGAGGAATCGAAAATAGACTTGAATAGGTTCCTGAATCCAGCTTGTACATATCCAGTATTGGAGGTTGAATTTATTCTATGACCATTCGAGAAGACCTGCTTGATCGCGCTGTAGAGATCGCCAAAGCCTTTGGTGCAACCCGGCTGATTCTTTTCGGCAGCGCCGCCACAGACCCTGAACGTGCTAGAGACATTGATTTGGCTTGCGATGGCGTTACGGGATGGAAACTGTTCGAGCTAGGGGCAAGTTTAGAAGAAGAGTTGCGACTGCCGCTTGATTTGATACCCTTGAGCCCACCTACCCGCCTCACCCGCATTATCGAACGTAAAGGCAAAGTACTATATGAAGCCGGTTGAACTTCGAGAGGAAATTGCTGTCGAACTGGAGTCGATAGAGCTGACGGTCAACGAGTTGCTGGCATTGCAGCGGGATCTCAAAGGAAAAGAACCTACAAATCGTGAGAAAACTGCGGCCGCCGCCTTTCTGGCACAGTTTTACAACGGCCTTGAAAACATCCTCAAGCGTATAAGCAGTTACAATAATGTTCCATTGCCAGCAGGTGAAACCTGGCACGTTGAGCTATTCCAGCGTTTTTGCTCGCCCACCTATCCCAATCTTCCTCTACTGTTCGATGAGGAGTTTGCCTCTGCCCTGGCGCCGTATCGGCGTTTCAGACATGTTGTGTTTCACAGTTACGGCTTCCAGTTAGACTGGAGCCGCATGACCGAGGGGATTGAAAAAGTGGAAAGCGTTTTTTATCGGATCAAGTCAAGCTTGTCTCAATACCTGCAAGCAATTGGCGCTTGAAGCGATTTTCCATACCCGAAACGTACTTTCGTTCATCTACCCCAGTATCTTGTGCCAATTCTTGGAAATCCGAGAATCTCAGTCGGAATATTAAATGAAGTAACCCACTTGTTTGATCGGGTTTCATATAACTCGATCTAATGTGAAGTCGCAAAGCCTCCAACTGGCCATCTGATAATCCATCTTATGCAATCGGCTAAAAGCAAAAGATCCGTGCCATCCCGATTCACCCGGGAATGCTCACGGATCTTGCAGCCTCTTACATAAGATAACCTGATTATCAGACAGCCTGCACCCGAATCCGCCAATCGCCCATCCTATTTCGCACATCACTAACGATTTGGAGAAATAGCTGGACTAGTAATCATCATGTTTGTTTCATCGCTATCCTGTATATAGAATTCTATATCTGCAATCCCACTATCACCTTCATAGTTACTCGTTATGTGAAAATGTTGGTCTTTATTTTTCTTCAGTAGAGTTAATCTTTCAATTAAAATATCAATTTCATGGTCCCTAAGACCACAGAATATTTGATACCATCCTGTTTTTAAATCCTCTAGTTCTACATACATATTTTTATAACTCCCTATTATCTTGTGGGATCAATGTGTCTGTCCGGATATCTCCAATCATGCCAATGGGGCCCTCGTTTCTTACCGTGTTTTCTTCCTTCTCTGTCCCATCTGCGCCATTTTCCTTCAGGTCCTTTCCAAATCCGATGACGACCGCCAGTCTGTTGATCTGCAGGTGTCTCTTCCCATCCTTCTGGCGGGACCCACTCATCTGGATCGGCGGGATAATCGTCAAGTGCTTCACCTTCGGGGCAACCATTGTCCTCAGTACCTTCCTTCCATAACCAATTCCATAGCCTTTGCAGATCATGGGCCATGGCCCTTTTTTGTTCTGGAGGCAATAAAGCGTAGTATGCAGCGCCAATTAGTAAGGGAACTCCAATGACCACAACAGGGGCGGCTACTGTTAGACCATCGGGATCTATCCAATTGATTGGATCATTCAAGCAGTATCCGTAGAGGTCGACATCCCCTCCTGCAAATAGTATTGGATCCTTTGCGGTAAGGTAATAGTCCGACGCAGTTTGGTCATAAGCGCAGCGATTCCCTTAACGCATTCAGGTAGTTAAATCCACTTTGGCCTCAAGAATGAGGCTCTCAAAACTTTGAATCCCTGATGCGTGTTTTGAATAAACTCGGCCCGTCAGAGGTGCATTGTCAAAGAGCAGCGGATTTACCCGCACTTTAGCAGCCAAAAGAAGAAGATGGAAGCTCTCTTTTAGGCAACAATAAGAGCTACGTACAAGTTTCGGGCCAAGTAGAAGATACTATCTAGACACAGGGAAATCCCTCGATGGGGTCCTTCAGAGAGTCTCAGGACAAACTTTTGGAGCGGAGGTCGCTCGAAGATGATTTTCCAATG
>JASFGC010000358.1:0-3995 GCA_050123975.1 Syntrophobacterales bacterium
CCTGCGCAAGGCACCTAGCGAAGCCTCAGCCGGGATTTTCAAGGTTCCCAAAGGCACGATTCTGTTGCTTGCTGACGTTGCCAAGAAACGCAAAATGACGTGGAACAAAGTACTCATAGGCCGAGGAGAATACGGCTGGATCCCCCGTATAGTTCCCGCCAAGATCGGGGTACCCAAAAGGCGGCTGAGCATCGCCAACAAGTTCTATTTCACCTATCTGGATTTTGGCGCTCTGGTTGCGGGCCTCGCTGGGTTCTTCTGGGGTGTATTCAGCTTCAGGGTCCGGCCAATATGAAAATCCCTGGAGAAGAGGGCATGGGGAGGCAATTTCGAATTTCGAATTTCGAATTGCGAATTTGAAAAAGAAGAGGACATGGGACATCCTTCGACCCCTTCGACTCGGCTCAGGGCAGGGCGTCAGAATCCAGGGTTCAAGTTTAGCCTTTGTGTTTTTCTTCCTGACACCTGAAACCTGAAACCTGCTTGCCACGCCGTAGCTCAACAGAGCGTAGGCGGGACACCTGAAACCTCAATTCTGGCTCCTGACTCATCGGGCCAATTGTTGCCTTGCACAGCACTTGACACACAAGCCCTCTCATCCTATGCTTTTCCACGTAGAAAGCGAGTTTTGCACTGTCTATTTGATCCAGTTTTCGTTATAGTCGCAGGCCTCAAAATGGCGGGCAGGGCGACAGCGTCCACTTGACAACTCTATGAAACAAGAAACTAAATTACCCACTTTTATCGCAAAATGGCACAGGAACTACAAGGTCGGTCGTACCACACCCAAAATATGGTTTTTTGAAGATCCTGCTTTCCGCTACATTAAGATCACCAAAGTGGCTTCAACCTCTATTGAGCATTCATTGTCTGTTTTTGCTCATTGCAAATTCCATGGTGGCAAGGCAGAAGATGTTGACCCACAAATGGTAAAACACTATTCGCGCCATTACTCCAAGCATGGAATGCTGGAAGACTTGTTAGGTGACAATGACCCCTTTATTTTCGCCTTTGTGCGTAATCCGTTGAATCGCTTGTTATCCAGTTATACTGATAAGATATTAAAAGCACGAGCGGCTGGTCAAAAGAAATGCATCTTCTGGAATCTCGACATTCATTTTGATATGAACTTCGAGCAATTTGTCAATCGTGTCGCCGAAATTCCTGATGCCAAAATTGATCGTCATTTGCGTTCACAAACCTTTTTCCTCTGTAAAGGTGATGAGCTGATGGTCGACTTTATCGGCAAGTTTGAGTCCTTGCTGGATGACTGGCAGAAGCTGATGGAAAAGCTCAGTTTGCCTCCATTGCCGCACAAGAACATATCTTTGCAAGAGAGTGAAAATAACGAAGAATCCTTTTATACTAGAAACATCGCTGAAGTAGCTATTGAGCGCTATCGCAAAGATATCGAATTGCTGGGTTATCAGGACGAAGTAGCATCATTTGTTCATTCTTTGCCATCGCCACGGGAGGACAAGCAGTGATTACGTGCTCGACTGATCGCCGAGCAAATTTTCAAAACCATAGCAGTGCCTGCTGTCCCAGGCACACTTCTTGCCAATAATCCCCCCAGAACTGCTCAGACCCGCCAAAAGAAGTAATACAATTCCAATACGTTGTATAAGTTTGTCCAAAATTGGTTGTTTATTACCTACGGCCCTGATCTGAGCAGTAAGAGGATGGACCGATGATACCTTCGCCCACTCCAAAAGATGTAACGGTAATGATTTTCCTGGGCATTGCCTGGTGGTTGTTATTGGTGGCGCTCGTTCTCTGAAGTGAACCTACGGCTCGGCTTTTTTGTTGAGTTCATAGAACCATCACTGTGCCGACAACACCTGGTCTCATTTGACAGAACCCACTTTGTTGTTGTAGTCTGAAACCAGTTCACGTTCCTACTGTAACCCGCTCCTCGAGCGACATCTCGCAGAACCGCTCAGACCTGCCAAGAAAGACAAGTAATCTCTAGTCAGGTGCACAGGTTTGTTTATTGTTGGTGGTCTATTGTCGGCACACCAGGGAGGAATCCATGTCAGATGAACAGGTGGTCGAACTGCTGCAAAGCTGTACCATGAAACCAGAAGATATCATCCAACTGGAAGATATAAAGTCTCGAATGGCGATCCTCGCTGAGATTGAAAAACGGCTGCGGCTGATAGTGGAAGAGTTAAGTGTGAGAAACTCCTAGCCATTTCAAAGCACCATGGTTAGAATTCACTCCTCAGCCAAGCCCTCGGGCGACACCGTCTGCTGGAGAGAAAAAGAATCGGAGAGGCAAGCCACCAAAGGAACGTTTTGAAAAATGCGAAATAAGACCAAAGATAAAGATATTACAATCATTTCAGAGAAGTCTGACATTGAAGGCAAACTGAACATGCCAGGAAAGGTGATGATCCTGGGGTCCTTCACTGGAGGCATACACTGTAGCACCTTGGAAATATTCAAAGACGGCAAGGTTGTCGGCACGATTGAAGCTGAAAATGTCATCATCGCTGGGTATGTTGAGGGTGAACTGGCCTGCTCCGGCCTCCTAACCATTGCCAAGACGGGAGTGGTGAAAGGAAGGGTGGCATACGGAAATTTGACAGTAGAACTTGGCGGCCTGCTAGAGGCGGAAGTTTTTCAATTAGAATCGAGGGACACGAAGTTAGTGCCTTTCCACCACAAAGGGGTTCATTCCGATACGTAGGGAACATATCCTTTACCAAGCGTGCAAGCCTGCCGAAGCTTGGTCCGACCTCAAACGTCATCAAGATCTTGTGACAGAATAGATTCCGGTAAACTGTGAATAAAGGGATGTAGTGCACAGTTTCGGTTTGATTGAAGTGATCTCAATTCCCTATTGAGCACCCACTATCCCACCGAGTTCGTCTCCTCCAGAGCAATTCTTACTAAATGGTAATCATTTGGTAATCTTTTGATAAGCATCTCATTTGTACTATGGGGAAAACCTAGCGAAACCCAGATTTGTTCTCTCACTATAGACAATCTCTTCGTTCTGCAATCGTTTGTTCACAGAAACTCGTTCTTTGGAGGGAAAGGATGTGAGAGAGAAGCAAAGAGAGGCTCAATTGAGTCGTCTTGACGACTCTCTAAAGCCTCCAAAGAAAGATGATGACGAGTTCATTTAGGACATAACCGTTGTGCTTGTTGATAAAACAAAGATAAGGAGAGGATCCATGACTAGACTTTTTGTTATCATCGTCGTGATATTCGCCTTAATCTCTGGAACTGCACTCGCACAGAGCACACTGGCAGAAAGAGGACCATTTGGATTGGGAGTGATGTATGGTATGGCAGGTCCTAGCATTCGGTATCTTGGAGGTATCAACGCTAAGTATTTTCTGGATGAGACCCATGCATTTGCCGGTGCTGTCCTCCGGCGCCTCAGTTCAAAAAACGACTGGTATATTCATGCGGACTACCTCTATCACTTCCGTTCGCTGATACCGGTTGAGCGAGGCGAATTGCCAGTGTACGTTGGCGTTGGCGGAAGAGTACTGACTCAAGAGAGCAACGAGGATAAGGTCGGGGTTCGATTTCCCGTGGGCCTGGCTTATGAGTTTGCAGGCGCGCCTGTTGATGTCTTTCTTGAAGTTACACCAATATGGGAAGTGCAATTCGGCGGTGATTTTGACCTCGAAGGAGGTGTAGGCGTGAGATTCTTCTTCTAGCTTTGCCGTTGAAGGAGGTGAGCTGTTTTGGAGTACTGGAGTACTAGAGTGTTGGCAAAAATAAAGCCCGGATTTCAACGTGAATAAGTTTTTTCATTACTCCGTTACTCCACCACTCCATCACTCCAGGTAATTATCGCATGGAAGAAAGACGTCAATGGCTCCCTCATAGGGGCCTCAACTGTGTCGCAGCAAGTGATTCATAAAATATCCGGGCCAGGTGGGTTGTAGGGGGACCTGTCTTAACCGATGTCAGGGAGAGCAATCCGCTCGATCTCATCCTGGAGGACCTTGAGATCAGCAAGGAACTGCTTTCCC
>JASFGC010000359.1:0-3994 GCA_050123975.1 Syntrophobacterales bacterium
ATTCAGCAATCTGAGATTACATTTCTTCGTGTACTTCGTGGTTAATCCTACCCTCGTTTGTTGCTCAGCGCCACAGGCTGAGAAGGAAGAGCGGTGTTTGCGCCTGGAAGCGACTCATGAGAGTACCCGGTGTCGCTTGCTTGCCCGACTCAATGGGAACGGTGCGACTTACCTGCAACAGCAGCCACTCGTGGTCCAACTCAGTTTGCTCCACAAATTTCAGGGCTCGGCCAAGTGTTTCCGGGGTAACCACACTCGCCACCACTCGACCTTCTGGCTGGAGCCGCTTTTCCACAACCTTTAAAATGTCCTTAAGGCTACCCCCACTACCGCCGACAAATACCCGATCAGGATCAGGCAAATCCTGAAGGGCTCCAGGGGCCTCGCCCAAGACGGGTTTGAGCCCAAAGCCCCCCAACTGCTGTGAATTCTCCCTGATCATTTCAAATCTGCCCTTTTCTTTCTCCACCGCGTATACTCTCAAGCCGGGTGCAATCCTGACCGCCTCAATTCCCACTGAACCAGAACCTGCTCCCACATCCCACATGACTGCATCTTCTTTCAGTTGGAGTTCGGCCAGAATCAGGGCGCGTGCTTCTTTTTTCGTGATCAGGGATTTCTCTTTCCGAAATAATTCGTCTTTAAGACCAAACCTGATGGTTCCTTGCTGTTCTTCCAGCGGGTAGAGAACCATTACATTGAGCGGGGCAAATTGCTTCTCGGCAGCGGTCACAAGATCGGTTTCCCAACACTGCTCTTCCTCTGAGCCTATCTCTTCCACCACTGCAACCTTGCGGTTGGCCATGCCAAACTCAAGGAGTAACCTTGCCAGTCTATCCGGCCTATTTTTCGGGTCTGTATAGATGGCAATACACCCTGGATCGGCAAGCGCAGGAAAGAATTCCATGGGCTTACGTCCGTGCACACTAATGGCTCGGGCTTCGTTCCAGGGCAACTTGAGCCGAGCAAATGTTTTTTGCAGGGCAGTTACATTGGGAAGAAACGAAACGTTTTCAGGGCCAAAAACCTTCACAGCCAGGTTGCCGATGCCAAAAAAAAGAGGATCTCCCGAAGCCAGGATCACCACACGCTTGCCGCCGGTTTCTTGTTTCACCGTTTCCAGCGTTTTGGCAGGATTTGTGCCCAGGACCCAGGTTCTCTCGCTCTTTTTAGCAAAAACGGCGAGCTGACGTTTCCCACCCACCAGCACTTCGGCTGCCTCAATAGCCTCCTGGTGCGCTTCGGTCAGGTCTTCAGGGCCAACACCCGTGCCCACTACCGTTACGTTACTCATCGTGTTCCTTCCTAGCATTCCAATTGAATCAATACATTTGTTCTTTCGGCCCTCGTGCGGATCGACACGGGGACACGGAGACGGGGCGACGCGGCGAAGTTGACAGAATCTCCGCGTCTCCGTCTCCCCGCTTCACCGCGTCGGTGTACTTTCCATCCTACGACTGAAAGATGATTTGTCCATTATAGTCGAACAAAAATAAATGAATGTCCAGTTTTCCTTGGGAATGTTTCTTGCTCACCTCCATGGCTCTTTCTGAAAGCTTGGGAATAATGCTCTCTGTGCTCTTAGTCTCCTGCATAATCTCGAGGGCATGTCTGGCAGTGTTTGCTCCCATCAGTCTTTCTACCACTCCCTCTGACTCTCCGGCCTCTCGAGCCATTTCCCGCAAAATACTAAGATCCATGTTGGCGCTGCTGGCGTGGGTATAGTGCAGCCCCATGGCCATTTTTACCAGTTTGCCCATAAAGACCGAATGGGTAACTTTGGTAAAGCCCAGTTTAACTGCTGCCTCCAAACCGAATCCATAGAAGTCAGCAATCTGGACAAAGCATTCCTCAGGTAGGGTGCTGAGCAGTCTCCTGGCAAATCTTTCGCTCTTGCCGCCGGTACTCAGCACCAGCTCGCTCCCTGCTGCTCGTGCCACCGACAATGCCGCCTCTATGGTTTCCTTGTACGCCTGATGTGACAGCGGGCGGACAATTCCACTGGTGCCCAGGATGGAGAGGCCGCCCACTACTCCCAGCCGGGGGTTCAGAGTCTTCTTGGCCAGAGTTTCGCCTTCAGTGACAAAAATTTCAACCTCAACTCGCTTGTTCCTCCCAGCCTGACAAGCGTCCAGCACTTCTTCTACCGCCCACTGGATCATCTGTCTGGGAACCGGATTGATGGCGGGTTCACCCACCTTTACCGGCAGTCCTGGTTTGGTAACCTCACCAACCCCTTCGCCTGCCTTATAAACGATTTCAGTTTTACCTTTTGTGGGCCCCAGGATTCGAACACGCGCTCCAATCTCTGCGCCGTGGGTCACATCGGGATCATCTCCTGCATCCTTGACAACTGAACATAATGAAATATTTCCGTCCACAAGGCTTCGCCGCAGAGGCACACTAAGGACTCTGCCTTCAGGAAGAGTCACTGAGATCGGCTTGAGTGGCATACCGGTCAGCAAAAGCTGAAGTGCACTCTTGGTGGCAGCAGCGGCCGCGGTTCCGGTGGTGAAGCCTTCACGCAGTTTTTTCTTGCGTCTGCGCTTGGTCCGAGATCGTTTCGTTGACATTACAGGCCATTTCTTATCTATATTGTCCGTGGTCCGTGGTCCGTTGTAGCTCACTTCATTTTCGATAGAGCGCTTGGCGTGTGATTGCCATGTATCAATTCGCTTTGCTCTATGCTCTATGCGCTATGCTCTATGCTCTGTTTCGCCGCAAGATTGGCAATGGCATTGACAGTCGCGGCGGCAACGGCACTGCCTCCCTTTCGACCCGCAACACTGATGTACACAAGCCCGGAAGCCATCAAGAGCTCTTTTGCTTCTGCAGCATTTACAAAGCCCACGGGCACACCCACAACCAGAGCCGGTTGGAGTATTCCCTGTTCATGGAGTCTCACTAATTCAATAAGCGCTGTGGGTGCATTGCCAATGATTGCCAATCCACCGTGCAGGAGTTCTTTAGCTTGAGCGACTGCTGCAGCGGCACGGGTGATGTTATCTCTCTTGGCAGCAGTGACTACCTCAGGGTCATCGATATAGCAGTGAACCTCGCAACCAAACTGAGCCAAGTGTCGCCTGGTAATTCCAGCCTGGGCCATACGCGTGTCCGTAATAATGGTAGCTCCACCCCTGATGGCAGCAATACCTGCTCCTAGCGCCTGAGGGTGAAAGCGGGTATTTTCTATAAATTCAAAATCGGCAGTGGTATGAATGAGCCTGCGTACCACTGCCCACTCGGCAGCGTTCAGACCGTGGTCCCCTGCCTCTTCCTCGATGATCTTGAAACTCAACGATTCAATCTCAGCCGGTTCAACCTCAGTGATTTCAACCATTATCTATCCTCGCACTCTTTGATGTCAGGTGTCTCTAGTCCGTCGCCCAAATCGTTCAAGTCGTTAAAATCGTACAAACTCAAGGAGTCAGGAGATAGGAGACAGGAGACAGAATGGAGAAACACTCTTTATGTTTTTGCCTCCTGGATTCCTCTTCTTTGGGGCCGAGCCCTCAGTCTTCAGTACCTAGTTTTGTTGCTGCCTTCTTTTTTCTGTCTTCCTTCTTCGCCGTTTCTCCGCCTCGCCCCTTCTCCGTTTCAGTCCGCTTTGCCTCCAACCTCGAGGCCTGAGCTTGTCGAAGGCCGCTCCTCCAACCTCGAACTCTCTATTCCATGCTCTATGCTCTATCTTGCTCCTGATACTCCTGGCAGCTCCCTACAAAATGAGCCGCCATTGCAGGATTACTGCCGAAGTGCAGATGAATGTAGCCCGCCAGGGTATTGTCGAGCAGGAAACCATCTGTGCCGACCTGGATTCCTTTCCGACTGCTCAACTGGAAAAGGTCGGGAACTTCCCCAAGATCCCCAATTAATTCAGAATAATGAAACTCGTGGCCACGTGCCTTCAGTCCCTTTGGTCCCAGCAGACAGTCCTCCTTGAGAACTATCTCGCGGTAGCCGAGGGCCTTTCGCTGTGGGAGCATCCTTGTACGGA
>JASFGC010000360.1:0-3983 GCA_050123975.1 Syntrophobacterales bacterium
ATGGCATCCATTTCCTATTTCGGCTCGTAGGGCCTTTGGGAGAATCATCATGCACACAAAAACCGTGAAGGATATAATGACGCCCCTTTCGGAGTATGGGACGATTTCGGCTGAAGCCACCTTGTATGAGGCGGCCCTGGCCTTGGCAAAAGCGCAGGATGAAGTCGATCAGGACCGAAGTCGACACAGGTTGCTTCTCATCGTTGATGAGGCTGGAGAGATTGCGGGGAAGATAAGTCAGCTTGATGTGCTGAGAGTGCTGGAGCCGAAGGGACAGCACATCGAAGATTCAAAGTCCTTGTCACGTTTTGGTGTGAGCAGAAACTACCTGAAGTCCATGCTCAGACAATGCCGATTCTGGGAACAACCACTCATGGATTTGTGCAAAGCAGCGGGCACGCTGAAAGTGAAAAGATTGATTCACACTCCCCTGGAAGGTGAATTTGTCGATGAAAATGCTTCCCTGGCCGAGGCCATACACCAACTGTCCCTGGAACACCATCAGTCACTGTTAGTGACCAGGAATAGAAAAATCGTGGGCATCTTGAGGCAGCGAGACATGTTCAGGGAAGTAGTTGAAACTCTTAGTGCCTGTGAGCTGTAGACAACTACAAACACTATTCATTCCTCATTCAGACCGCGAGCGAGAATGATCCATGCCTGAAGATTTCAAATCCAATCCAGACAGCGACAGGTTGAATTGGAAACGACCCTTCTTCCTGATCTTGGGGATAGTGCTGTTTGCGGTTGTTTATTACTCCCCTCAATGGTCCGACGCCATCGATCCTCTCGGGGAAAAGTTTGTCCTCAGCCTTGAGGGGAAGGGTGCTCTGGCCGTAGCACTGCTTGCATCAATCTGGTGGGTCTTCGAAGTAGTGCCAGTGGGAATAACCAGCCTGACCATAGGCGTACTCCAAATCTTTTTCTTTATTCGTCCTGCCAAAGAAGCTTTCAATGACTTTATGGACCCCTCGGTGATGTTCATCTTCGCCTCTATCGTCATAGGCATGGTTTTCACCAAGACAGGACTGACCAGGCGCTTAGCCTACAAAATGCTGATGATTGTCGGGGAAAAAACCAGCATGATTTACTTGGGCTGTTTCGTCATAACCGCAGCTCTGACGCACATTATGGCCCATACAGCAGTGGCGGCAACCATTTACCCACTTCTTTTGTCCATATACGCGCTTTACGGAGAGGGAGACAAACCCACGAGATTTGGCAAGGGTCTTTTTATTGGCATGGCATATGTGGCGGGAGCCGGCAGCATCGTCACGCTCCTGGGTGCCGCACGGGGACCAGTTGCCATTGGCTTTTTCAATGACGTGGTTGGCAGGGACATAGCCTTTTTTGAGTTGAGCTATTACATGTTTCCTATTGGCTGGCTTATGGTTTTCGTGCTCTGGCTGTTTTTCTTGATCTGTTTCAAGCCTGAAAAAAAGGTCATACCCGGTTTAAAACAGAGAGCCATAAAGCTGAATGAGGAACTTGGACCAATTTCCAGAAGAGAGATCATTGCCGCTTCCATAATTTTGGGTTGCGTGCTGACTATGTCCATCCGTTCTTTTATCCCAGCTCTGGAATCTCTGGATAAAACGGCCATTATTGTCACCTCCACAATCCTGCTCTTTGTTACCAAAGTTCTGGATATCAATGATCTCGAAGAAATTCCTTGGAACATAATCTTACTTTTCGCTGGAGCAATGAGTCTGGGATTCTGCCTCTGGGAAACTGGAGCTGCCCAATGGCTCGCAGTAAAGTGGCTCCTGCTGTTCCACGAATCAACCTGGTTCGTCTTTGTTATTGGCATTGCCTTCTTCGTCTTGATCATGACCAACATCATCATGAACGTGGCTGCCATTGCCATCTCCCTTCCGGTGGCTCTGGTGATTGCTCCGTATCTGGGGGTTGCTCCGGAGGTCATCCTTTTTGCCTCTTTGGCTACAGCCGGCATGCCTTTCCTCTTACTAGTGGGAGCTGCTCCCAATGCCATCGCCTACGAGTCAAGGCAATTTACTGCAGGTGAATTCTTCACCTACGGAATATTGGCTAGCATCATACTTATGGTGGTAGTTGCTTTAACGGTTTACTTTCTCTGGCCCCTGATGGGAATGCCGGTACTGGGAGCTTAGTGATCTCTGACCATCACTTTTGACAACTTGTCAATGGAGGGTCTTTCCAGAAAGAGACTTTGATAAATTTACCCATTCTTTACCGGGTATAAAATGGGTAAATTTACCCATTTCTTACCGGGTCAGTTTTGGGTAAAAAGTTGAGAAGGAAATAATGTCTTGGAATGACGGGTAGAGTTGAAGTTTTGAGTTATGACACTGAGAGCAGGAGAGTGAGCATATGCAAGAGACCTATATAACCGAGGAGATGGTCCAAAAAACAGTGGCCTTCCACGGTCACATGTGCCCGGGACTCGCCATTGGAATCAGAGCTGCGGAGGTGGCTTTGCGAGACATCGGCCCCCACGCCCACGATGAGGAGGTGGTGGCAGTGGTGGAGACCGATATGTGCGGAGTCGATGCCATCCAGGCTTTAACCGGCTGCACATTTGGCAAGGGGAACCTGATCCACCTGGACTACGGCAAGAATGCTTTCACCTTCTATCGCCGCTCGGACGGCAGAGGAATCCGCCTTGTCACCAGGCCGGACGCGTTTGGTGAACCGGACCCTGAGTGGGAAGCTCTCCGTGAAAGACTCGGTGAAGCAGACCTTGCTCCGGAAGAACGGGAGCGCTTCTGGGAATTGCATGCGGCCCGCTCGAGGCAGATCCTTGACATTCCCCTGGATGAACTCTTCGAATTAAAAGAGCCTGAAGGAAAGATCCCCCGCCATGCCCGCGTCATGGATAGTGTTACCTGCGAGGGTTGCACTGAGCACGTAATGGAAACCCGAACGCGGCGTTTTGAAGGAAAGACCTTCTGCATTCCCTGCTTCCACCAAATGGAGCAGCGCTAGCGCCAAGCGCAAGGGCTCTTTCCGATCCTCGCAGTTTTCTCCAGTCCGATTACATGTTTGTTGTTACGCAGCTTGTTGCGGCTGGGGTTTGCTTACGTACGTTACCTGAAAGCCCACATTGCTCAGGTCCTCTACGATGGCCGTCGCATCTTTGACTTTCAGCCTGATCAGGGCAATCAAATCTTGTGTTTCTCGTCGGGACCTGGTCATCAAACTCAGTATGGGTGCCCTGTGACGATCTAAAATGGAGAGGATCATGTTCACTTCTCCCAACCGGGCACCAAGACCCTCGATGGTAATCCTGACTCCCTCTTCCCCTAACCCCAGGAACTTGTTGAGAAGCCGAATGATATCCCCATTCGTGATTATTCCAACTAACTCGCCGTGCTCCATAACCGGAAATCCAGTGTTGCCCTTTTGTTGTCCCAAGTTCAGAGCCTCTTCGAACGGCATATCGGGCGAAACCGTCACGGGATTCTTTTCCATGACCTCCTTGACCTTCATCTCGTTGAGAAGATAGTGCATCTCCTGGACTCCGAAACCAGTAGCCTTGGATGGAGCAACTTCCATAAACAGATCATGGGTCACCATGCCAACGAGCCTGTCTCTCATCACCACCGGTAACTTCCGAACCTGATGCTCTCTCATGAGCGTTTGGGCTTGAAATATGGGAGTTTCAGGCTCAACCGTAACCAGTTCTCTTGTCATTACGTCTCGCACTCGCATGAGCCCCTCCTTGAAAGCTTAACCTGGATAATTCAGCCAAGAATCCGGACCCAAAGGACCCGGCTTTGGACTTCCCCATGAGGGGGCTGCCATGTTCTTTCCCCCTCGCGGCAGTCTGCTGGAGTGATGGAGTGGTGGAGTAATGGAGCATTGTAAAATATCGAATTTCAAGCACCACATCTCAAGGTTTCAGGTGTCGGGTGTCAGGAAAGAAAACCAAAAACTGAAACCTGAACACTGAAACCTGAAACCCTTTGTACTGGCAAAGCCATTGTATTCGGACCTGGCCC
>JASFGC010000361.1:0-3980 GCA_050123975.1 Syntrophobacterales bacterium
GTTTCAGGTTTCAGTTTTTTTTCTTCTTTCCTGACACCTGACACCTGACACCTGAAACCCTGAAATCGGATCCTTTGGGTCCGATTTCATTGTTCTGCGCCGCAATGTGGGCAGTAATTGAAACCCTTCTCAAGAGTTTCGCCGCAGTGGTGGCAGCGGATTGCCTGCAGATCCGTTCCAGCAGAATAAACCTTGCCCATTTCGTCGGCGATATGACCGCAGCGCTCACACTCGACAAGAGACTGGCCCTTGCGAAAACGAAAAATGGGTATAAAGAAAAGGGATAGGTAGCCATGCGAATGAGATAGGCTTGACTCAAGCCGCAATGAGAGCAGATGCGTGGTTGGCTCTCTAGCTTTTTCTTTCTCGGGCCTACACCGCCGATAAAAATCATCTCACCGTATCCTTCCTTATCCGTTCAGCCTTGTCGTCGGGACAAAGTCTATCCTAAACTATAGCATGTCAAAAGTGCCTAAAATGTCTAAAGTGTCAAAAATGCCTAAAATGAACTAAAGTTTACTATAGTCAGTAGTCAGTAGCCAGAATTCAGGCAGGCATAAGGCTCAAGGCGCAGGGCGCAGGGAAAAAACTAAGTCTTCTACTGCCTTGTGCCTTGCGTCTTGTGCCGTGCGCCTTTCATCACTCCGCAATCCGCAATCCTCATCACTCCAATACTCCACTACTCCAATCAACTATTATTTTGTTGGCTTGATCATCAAGCATTATTGCCTTATATTTCTCTCACCTACAATTTCCTTTTCATTTTTCGACCAGCAAAGATAACGTCACGAATCAGTTAAGAATATAGCTCTTTTAACCGGCTGCAGAGGAGGAAAACCATGTTCCCAAGAATCCTGCGACTCGGTGTCGTCTTCTTGTTAGTTCTGGCTGTTGGCTGCGCCAAGAAGTCAGAAGAGAAGCCTTTTACCTTCGGCATGCTCTTAGTCGGCCCTTTCAACGACCGGGGGTGGAGCCAGGCTCACTACGATGCCGGGCTCTATGTTGAAAGCAAGCTGCCAGGGGTCAAGATGCTCTACCTTGATAAAGTAAACCCCGCCGACCGACCCGGGTTGACGCTGCCCCAACTAGTGGATGATCTGGTTTCCAAAGGGGTCCGTTTGATTATAGCCAATTCGGATGACATGAAGGACGGCATCCGGGAGGCTGCCAAACAGCATCCTGACATTACCTTTATTCACGTTTCAGGTGATGATGTGCTTACCCAAAAAGCACCGGCAAATCTGGGCAATGTGATGGGGCGTATGGAGTATGGCAAAATGATGGCAGGATTTGTGGCCGCTCTAACCACCAAGACCGGAAAGATTGGCTATCTGGGCCCACTTATCAATGAAGAGACAAGAAGACTGGCATCTTCTTCCTATCTGGGTGCAGCCTATGCTTGGCAACAGGTCCGCAAACGGCCTCCGGACGAGTTGAAGTTCAAAGTGAGCTGGATTGGTTTCTGGTTCAATATTCCAGGGGTGACAGCCGATCCCACCCAGGTGGCAAATCGGTTTTTTGACGGCGGCTTCGATGTGGTCATCTCAGGTATCGATACCACTGAGGCTCTTGTGGTCGCCATGCAAAAGCGTAAAGCAGGCCGTGAGGTCTGGGCCATCCCCTACGACTACAAAGGTGCGTGCCAGGGGGCGGATGAAGTGTGTCTGGGTGTTCCGTACTTCAACTGGGGTCCAGCCTATCTGGCAAGTGTCAAGGCAGTGAGAGACGGAACCTGGAAGCAGACGTGGGAGTGGAACGGGCCAGACTGGAATGATATCAACAACGATGACACCAGTGCAGTGGGCTTTCTCAATGGTCCGGCTCTCTCAGCCGAAGTAGCGGCACAGTTGAATAGCTTTGTCCAGGGATTGGCTACCGGCAAGATCAACGTATTCAAGGGTCCCATGTTCTATCAGGACGGTACACCGTTTCTTGCTGCCGGCGAAACGGCATCGGATCAGAAAGTCTGGTACATGCCGCAACTGTTGAAGGGGATGGAAGGAGCAAGTAGTCCAAAATAAGCTAACGAGCTCATAAGTAAAGCCGAGTTTCCTGTTTTAAGCGGAGGTAAGTGGCTGGATGCGTCAGCGGCTTGGAGCAATGGAGTGATGGAGTAATGGAGTAATGAAATTAAAAAACTTCATTACGAACTGATTTTCCAACACTCCAACACTCCAATACTCCAGTACTCCAAAAAGGTGGTTTATTCATAATAACACCTTGGATCTCACCCTAGTGGTCAGAGAAAGTCATACGGGTCGCACAGGTTGATTTTATGCGTGTTGAATTTCAAGATATTCATAAGAACTACGGCCGGGTGCGGGCAAACGTAGGGATTAATCTGGTACTCGAACCAGGCCGAATTTATGGACTGCTTGGTGAAAACGGTGCGGGCAAGAGTACTCTGATGAAAATGCTTGCCGGTCACACGCTGCCGAGCCGTGGTCGTATTCTGTTCAACGGACAAAGTGCAGAGGCTCTTGATCCATCCCGTGCCCTTGCCATGGGCGTGGGCATGCTCTATCAGGATCCACTGGATTTTCCTGCCCTAGACGTCTGGGAAAATTTTCGTTTGGGCGGCAGGAGGCGAGACAAGAAGCAGACTGTGAGTCGTCTGCAGGAGTTGGGAGACCGTTTTCATTTCCGACTAGCGCCCGAGGAAAAGGTGAGCGAGCTTACGGTAGGCGAACGGCAGCAGTTGGAGTTGCTCCGTCTCCTGGATTTGGGAGTGAAGGTTCTCATTCTGGATGAGCCCACAACCGGCATTTCCGTGACCCAGAAAGAGATGCTCTTTACCACCATGCGCCAACTCGCCAGGGACAAGGGACGAACCATAATCTTCGTCTCCCACAAACTGACAGAAGTGGAGGAACTTTGCCAAGAGGTCATCGTGCTGCGGCAGGGTAGATTGGTGACGCAATTGCAGTCCCCATTTCAATCTGGGGATTTGCTCACACATATGTTTGGGGCCGAGCATGCTGAGATTGCACAATCTCCGGAGAGATCACAGCCAAGAAGCGGGGAGTTTATACAACTCGAGGATGTTCAACTTTTGGGCGATAAATACACGCTCCCTGATATCTCTTTGCAGATCCAACCCGGAGAAATTTTGGGTTTAGCTGGCCTGGAGGGCAGCGGCCAGGAGTTGCTTTTGCGCGGTTTGGCTGGATTGGCTCGGGTGGTGAAGGGACGGTTGGTCTTCGACGGCGAGGAACTTCAGGGCCGGCCATATTTGAAATTCCGACAGGCGGGTATTTATTTCCTGCCGGCGGCGCGACTAGAGCACGGCCTTTTCCCTGATCTCAGCTTGAATGAGCATTTCCACCTGGCCTTCCCACCTCAGAACGGTGGTCGGGACAACCTGTTACCCGAGGAAGGCATAAAGAAATTCAGCATACAAGGAAAGCTATCCACCACTGCCAGGGCACTTTCCGGGGGTAACCAGCAACGTCTATTGCTGGCCCTCATCCCGGCACAAACCAGACTACTTCTACTGGAGCATCCAACCCGAGGCCTCGACCACGGGTCCGGTCAGCAGGTCTGGAGTCACTTGGTGGGGAGATGTCGTCAGAAAACAGCCCTCCTTTTTTCTTCTGCGGATCTGGATGAAATAAAAGCCCACAGCCACCGAGTGTTGATATTTTATAATCGGCAACTGGTTGCCGACCGCCCAAATCACGCCATAAGTGTGGAGGAAATAGGTCGCCTCATGGCCGGCCAGGGAAGAGCGGGGTAGAAGATGTCTTACGCCTCAAGATTTCGTCTTTCCCTTGGTCGGTTGGCGGCTGCGGTTTTTCTTTCAGCCGTCTTTACCATCCTCATCCTCCTGGTCTCGGGAGCACCCCCACTGCACACCTTTGCAATCCTCTTTGCAGGAGGTATCGGTTCGTGGGCAAAAATTGCCCAGACAGTTGGTGTTTGGATCCCTCTGGTCCTCTGTTCTTCAGCGTTGCTTCTAACCTTTGCCCCGGGCCTCTGGA
>JASFGC010000362.1:0-3978 GCA_050123975.1 Syntrophobacterales bacterium
AGGACGGGCTTTTTGCCGCCTTCAGGATCAGGCATGAGAAGATTCATGTCTGGGAAAAAGGCGTTTATGAGATTAAAATTGGTATTAAAAAGAATGAACTCACCATAGGTCCGACGCAGTTCCTGGGCATCGTTTTCGTAGAAGGTGCGCAATTCAGGGCGCAGCAGGTCACCCCGTGGATTTCCAGTAATATGGATTGGTAGTTCAGCGGGCAAATCGGGATACTGCTTCCACAACCTGGCGTTTTCTTCTCCCCAGGCAAGAAGATGAGATACATACCCCATGGAGACGGGAGAAAGGCGGTGGTTGTAATAGGTCTCGGGTGGCAGGGAGACCAGCGCCTCTTCATCCCATGCCGCGATTTTGCAGCGCATTCTGTGCAGGTTCTTGAACACATTGCTGCTGCCGCCCGTGGTGCTCTTGGACAAATAGATACTTCTTGGAAACGAAGGAATGTGAAAATGCATCTCTCGGCGGGGCCCGATCACCGCGGGAAACCCGCGCCTGGCCGCGACACAGGCAAGCAGGAGCTTGGGATCGAGCTCGCGCACCTGAAGTTCCACCGGTATGAGAAGAGTTGGTTTCGTTGCTTTCATTTCTACAAATAACCTCAGTTCACTTATCTAACTGGTTACTTTTTCTTGAGAAAACCGGTACTATTTGAGGCGAGCTTCAAGTACCATGTCATTAAGTTTTTTTGAGGAAACCAGAAGCGATCAAAGTTCCGACTTTCATAATCACAAAGGAGAATTGGACATTTAGTCTTATTTCTCAAATATTGAAAAAAATTCTCAAATGAATAAGAGTTCATAAAACATTGGGCTTCTGGGTTCCAGAGTATTCGATCACGTTTTCGATTGAGCAATACTGCAAATGTGTTGATGACGAGTATTTTTGGCTTTTTCTCTAAAGCAGAGGCGATGAGCTCCTCGTAGGATGGGATGTGCTCAAGAACTTCGTTAATCATAAGAACATCAAAACTACCTTCCGGAAGTCCATCGCTCAGAACATCCCGGCATATGAGGACATAGTTCTCCGGCAGCGTATCACGGCAATAACGTATGGCATTCTCAGACTGGTCGACGCCAACGTATGCAACTCTGTTCTTGAGATCAGGATGGCGAAGAATCATTCTGGCTAAAGAACCTGGACCACAACCTACATCAAGCAGGGAAAATCTCTCATCCAGTAAGCTATCGCCTGCAAGCCAATCAAGTGCTTGTATTTTTGTTGGATTTCTTGATTGTACCTCGGTGTATTCGTCGAGGTCGCTGTCGGATTTTTTGGTAAAGCTTTCATACCTTACCCTCCGAGCAGGATTACGATGAAATATCGTGGAACGGCTGTATGATAGCCAATCCTTGATCCTCTCAAAAATTATAGAATTCATATTCCTCGTTGTTCTGAGAGCCGCTTTACTCAAGATCATCTTCTGATATCAGGGTATCTTTGGCGACGGCTCGCTTCAGCCGACGGCCGATAACCTCAGGTAGCCGGGCCGCCGCCATACCGGTCCCGGGCTTTTTTAGAGTCAAATCAGCCTCCCCCAAAACAGTACCGGCTGGAAGATCTCTTCGAACCACAACGCTTTTTGTAAACATTGCACGCAAATCCGCGGCATCCTGGGCCATGGCTTCCTTATCCACTGGATTGGCCATCATTTTCTCTGTAAATCTGATCCCTTCCACCAGTTGTTCTAACTCATCGGTGGTTATCGAAGCCTCCACGTCCGGGCCGAACATTTCCCGGCTGAAGGTCACGTGCACCTCCAGCAACTGCAGACCAAATGCTGCGGCTGCCAGGCCGGGATAGATGGTCCCTGAATGATCCGAAAGGCCGATAGCACAACCATAGCGCTCCCGGAAGTAAGAAATCATATTCAGTCCAACCTTCTCCGGCGGACAGGGGTAGGCCGTGGTGCACTGGAGGATCACCAGCGGTACCTCAGCTTCCTGCACGCGGTTCACGGCAAAATCAATCTCATCAAGCGAGCTCATGCCCGTTGAGAGGATAATGGGCAATCCGGTCGCTATCATCCGATCCAGCATGGGGGTGTTGGCGGTTTCACCCGATGGAACCTTCCATGCCTCTAAGCCTACCCGGGTTAGCAGTTCTACAGCCTCGAAGGAAAAAGGTGAGCTGAGGAAAACGAGACCGCGTTCATCGGCATGGCGTTTCAGGCCGTGCCACTGCTCTTCGGAGAATTCCATCCGCTTCCAGTAATCATAGCGACTATCGTCTTGAGGGCTAAATTTCGTTCGCCAGGGTTCCTCTACTGTGCTTTCGGCTGCGGCAATGTGAGTCTGAAATTTGACCGCATTGGCACCGGCCATGGCCACGGCATCTATAAAGGCATGCGCCATCCCCAGACTGCCGTCGTGTGCC
Source organism: Syntrophobacterales bacterium (assembly GCA_050123975.1). Classification (GTDB taxonomy): domain Bacteria; phylum Desulfobacterota; class Syntrophobacteria; order BM002; family BM002; genus BM002. The sequence continues at coordinate 2,386 of JASFGC010000362.1, forward strand.
TGGGCAACCTCTGCCACAATGAAGCAGGGTTTTGCATGACCAATAGGTTGATTGCCGATCTTAAAATGCTGCGACATTACAAGTTCTAATCTCTGCTGAGTGGGTCGTGTTACGCACTGATCCGAAAGATGTGATGAAACACTTCTTCTACTTTCAGATCTCCCTCATCTCCTAGGAGCTGCTGGAACGTTCGTATGCGGCTCCGTAGTTCTTCCAATGAAATACCCGGGTACCGATGGCGATGAAACTCAGGTGGAGCATGCGAACCCGGGATGTAGGCCTTGGCCCGTTTAATCAGGCGACGTCCTGTTGCTCTGCACCAGCCACCGAACCAATCGGGTAAGCCTGGCTTCGGTAGTTCGGTACGGCTTTCCATTATCTTTTCCAAAACATTTATTATGCGCTCACAGGCGAGCTGCCCGTCCTGTGCTGTCAAATAGCGGTCAATGAGTTCTTTCCGCTCATCTCCATTGGCAGCCCCAAGTTCACCAGCAAGGATCTTGCCGAGGGTTTCTCGCAATTCCTCCAGGGTGAAACACTGGTGACTGAGTAGATTTGGCAGGCGGTAGAAGCCAAGGTCGTACTGTTCATTGATCTTCGCTCTGTAGCTGATAGCGGGAACGGACATAACATACGCTTCTACCCCAGTGGTACAGCCGTTATGAATGACTGCCTTTGTGGCCATAAGCCAGGGGACTATGTTTCCCTCATTAGTCACCCGCACTCGCTGGCAGCGGGCAGCTATTTCGTTATAAATTTCTTGACTCTCGGTTGGGTGAGGCCGGACAACGATTGTGTAGTGCGGAAAAGCTTTTTCAAGCTCCGGAATGAGGCGCTGAAATTCTTCGAATATGGCCTGTTTATGATCTCGCAGCCCTTCAGCGTACTCACGGGTCATCCCTCTCCCGGCTTTGCCGAATTTGGGTTCTTCCCCAGGGTTTTTCACCGGCTGGAACAGGTTTTGGGCGGGGAAAAAGGCATTTACGTGATTGAAATTTGTATTGATGAGGATAAAATCACCGTGGGCTTCACGAAGTGATTTAACTTCGTTGTCATAAAAAGCACGTATTTCAGGCCGCAGCAAGTCATTGCGAGGATTACCCGTTACATGAATTGGTAATCTTGGTGGAAATTCTGGATACTGACGCCACAGCTCGGCGTTGTCCTCACCCCAGGCGAACAGATGGGATAAATATTGCATTGTTCGGGGAGAAAGGCGGCGTGAGAAGTATATCTCGGGCGGCAGGTGGACAAGGGCTTCTTCGTCCCAGGACAAGATTTTGTGTCCAATCTTTGCCATAATGCGAAACATTTTGACGTTGCGTACCGTAAAACTTTTGCAAAGATACAAACTTCTCGGAAAGGAGGTAATGCGCAGGTCTACCTCCCGGTGTGAGCCAATCACCGTGGAAAACCCACGCCTCGCAGCAATACAGGCGAGAAGGAGCTTCGGGTCAAGCTCACGCACCTGATTTTCCACTGGAATGAGCAGTGTCGCTTTTGTCGATTTCATATTCTTATGTGACCTGTACTCAGTCTCTCAAGCCGGAAGTAGCAACGCATACTAGCCCTAAGAAGTATGAGTGTCAAGCG
>JASFGC010000363.1:0-3974 GCA_050123975.1 Syntrophobacterales bacterium
CCATCACGGCTGCCCCAATGAAGAGTGTCCTGAGTACCATGAGAAACTCAGGATCTGTACACATTAAAGACATGAAGAATTAACCCGCATGGATCAGTGGCGATAGTTTAGATCCCTTAATTCACACTTTTGGCTTCTAGGGACTCGGCACAAAATGCTGGGGTAAAACTCTATGGGTAGGGACTAAACATATCTTGCCAAGATGTGAACTTCCGTGAAATTAAAGATATGAAAAGGATATTTGAAACTGTGGATTACATCCCTTAATTCATACTCTCCCTACCAGGAACCTCAATACAAAATATGGGACGTGTTCTAAAGTAGCCTGAGTTTTTATTAAAGTACGTAATTCACAGGCTCAAAAGAGTTTCAGAACAAGCTTCTCAAAAAGCATAAAACAAGGACAGGGCGAAAAGATTTAATTCTGATTTACAGAAATGTATGTTGGGGTCGCTTCTGTTGATCGTCACCGTGGGGTTCAGAAATTCACTCGTCCCCCTCGTCATTTTCTTCCCGCGACCCCTGACTGAGGTGTTGACCTTTAGGACGAGTTGAGCCTGAATTGATCGATTCGTCTATGCTGCGTACGTGCAGATCTCTCTGAGGAAAGGGGATCTCTACACCCTCCGATCGGAATCTGCTGTCGATAGTCTGGTTAAGCTCACTTTGTATACGAAATCTATCAAGAAAATCTCTGATCCACACGCGCAGTTCAAAATTAAGCGAGCTGTCACCGAAACCCAGGAAGAGGACCGACGAGGCAGGATTGCTGAGCACCGACAGATTCCCTTCTGCAACTTCCTTGAGTACCCGCATAACCAGTGGAACATCAGAACCATAGGCTACTCCCACCGGTATTCTGAGCCGCATTCGTCGTTCGGAAAGAGTCCAGTTGGTTACCTGGTTGGTAATGAGATCACTATTGGGGATGACAATTTCCGCATCATCACGGGTTGTAACCACTGTTGCACGAAGGCCGATCTTCTTGACCGTACACGGCAGATCAACCAGTTGGATCATGTCATTTACCCTGATAGGTCGCTCAAAGAGCAGAATGATACCGCTGGCAAAATTATTGACGATAGCTTGCAGGCCAAAGCCGATTCCAACCCCTATCGCACCCCCAAGGATGGTAATGTTTGTGAGTGTTACGCCAAGGGCCGCAAGCGCCAGTAAGAAACCCACCAAGATAAGAGAGTACTGGATCAATTTAGATATTGACAAACCCACTCCAGGTTCAACCTGGCGCTTGGGGAATACCTCCTCCAACAACAGCGTCTGTATAGCCGAAGAGGCGACAAACGAGCCATAGAGAAGAGCGGCCGCACCAAGCACCAGCCCCACGGTAATCCGGTGGGATCCCAGAGTCACGCCCAGTGAGAGAATGCCTCTGAATGCCTCACCTGCGCTGTCGTACACGTTCCAGGATGTGAGGGTGCCCACAATGAGCAAAGATCCTATCAAGACGTTGATGAAGAGGGTAAATTGAGCGGCGATGCTTGAGCCGTGGTTGCTAAAGATCGATATTCCTTGAAGGCGGGATCTGTGAACAGCCAAATCCACACCGCCCCGTGCCAGGATCATTAACAGCCACGCTATCAGGGCAAGGGCTAACGTTGTGAACGAAGATTCCAGGATCTTCAGTGCCACGTCTGCCTGCCCACTCACCTCAACAAGCACTACCACCATGAGAATCAGACCTGCAATTCCCAGTCCGTAGGTGACCCTGGGCGAGTCTTTTTTGCGCTGACTCTGCCGAACCAGCCTCAAGCAAAAGATAAAGCCAACTAGGGCAACGACAAAGACGTACAGCCTGAAAAGAGGCAGTGGCAGGCTCAAGACGCGGAATAACTGGATAGATATCATTATGAAAGCCAGTCCATAAAAGAGCCAATTGTGTGTGGATTTGGTCGTGTACACTCCAAGCACGCGCGCGAGAGCAGTCCAGCCGAAAATCCCCAATAACAAACTCCATGTGGGTGGATACGATGTATAGAACCAACTGAGGGTTGCGACACTGACGGTCACGGCGAGGGCAAAGGGTCGCTTGGCCAAAGACTGCAACTCCTCTGATTCCTCCAGAGACTGTCGAAAACGCAGGAATACAACGGCTAGAGCCAGGGCGAGAAATACCTGAAGAAAAATAACCCATCCGTGCCGCGAAAAGAAAAGCCTACCTGGCAAGATTACGGCGCGGATTCCTTGTCGCAGTTCGTGCCCCAACTCCAATGAAAACTGTGCAAAGTATCGAGAAGAGAACATGGGCGGGGATAGTTCTGTGGAGACCACGTCACGCTTGGCCGCAATCAGATCGTTCACCTCCACAACAAGTGAATACGTCCTGGCCTTGAGGTCGCCTCCCCGTGTCGCTATTGCCAGCAACGGCTCCAAATGTTGGGAGATTGCGCTGCGCGCCTTGGAAATCGTTTCTCGGGCTCTGGCAAAAGTGGACTGCACCGCAGGGATTTGCAGATCTTCATCCGGAGAGGCTTGCCAATGGGCCCATTGTTTCTTCTCCTCCAACCACACCCTACTTAAATCCGAAATTTTCCTAAGGCTTGCGGTAACGGGATTTAAGTTCTTTTCCAGGAGATCTGTTTCCTGCTGCAATGCTGTTTTGAGTTGGATGAGCTGGGAGTACCCCGTGGCCTCCGCGGTTTTCAATTCTTCCAATCGCTTGGAGAGATCGCTCAACCTTTCCTCTGCGGCACGGAAGCTTGTCTCAGTCTCAGATGGATCGAACACTTCTTCCAAGCTCTCTTGGGTATCGGTCAAACGCTTCGACAGTTCTGCCGCTTTAAGGACAAGATCAGCAAGGCCTGGCGTGGAGGCTACTGCTTGTTCCGTTGCGGTCCGGGAGGCAGGCTGAGAGGTCTGAGCGGTCTGCCTGGCATAGGCGAACTGCCCGAAACACAGGACGGCAAACAGGGTGAGGATGACTGCTGGGATGTTGCGATTCATGGAATCTTCCTTTATTCGGTGGTGCACGGAAATCTGATCTGAGCGCCGTATGATATTGATTGGATGCCAAGGTGTCAATATGTGAACAGATAAATTCTTGCCCGTGGAATTTAGTAGTTATAAAACCCATCCCGACGTCGGGATGGGATAGTTTCGCTTTGTTTGTACACTGAGTATGGAGCGGTGGTCTTCGGAAAAACGACCGCGCAGCAAAATCCCCCCGCCCGCCTCGCCTGAGTCCGCCTCAGGCGGACGATGGCGGGCAGGCCTCGATCCCCCTTTAGAAAAGGGGGAAGATAGTCGCCTGCCTGTAAAGAATTCCATGTAAAGCTCCCCTTTTGTAAAGGGGGGTTGGGGGGATTTCGTTTACGAGCATGGCTTTGCTCTGGCACAATAAGTTGAAAGTTCTCGGGCCAAAGGGCTAAAGGAAGAGTGTCTCACCGTGGTTGAGATGGACCAAGCGGTCCGATAGCCCTTCTTTTTCCATCTCTCTTTTGATCTCTATGGGTGGAAAGTGAACCGGTTCGTCCCCCAAACGGAACGTCCCCCAGTGAGTGATTATAAGGCGGGCGGCTCCAAGTTCTTTGAAAGCCTGAACCGTATCACTGGGATTCATGTGGCTGCCGGCCATGAACCAGCGGGGCTCGTAAGCTCCGAGGTTAATGATGGCCAGATCGATGGAGAATTCTCTGCCAATTTCCTGGAAGCGATCAAAATAGGCTGTATCTGCAGATAGGTAGATTGTCTTTCCTGAGTTAGTCTTCAGTAAATACGAGCCCCAGAGAGAGGTATTGGGTCCCTCGATTGGGTTACGCATGGTCCAGTGGTCGCATGGAAGAAAGATAATTTCCCTTTTGCCGTCTTCAACGGTGCCAAACCAGTCCAGTTGGGTTCGATTGTTCATCTTGAGGTCGGCAAATATTTCGTCATAACCCAGGGGACTGATAACATGGGTGTCACGGCGCAGAGAAGAAAGTGAGCGGATATCCAGGTGATCATAGTGTCCGTGGGAT
>JASFGC010000364.1:0-3929 GCA_050123975.1 Syntrophobacterales bacterium
CTTTGACGTCTTTCGAGAGGTCAATAGAATTCTGAAACCAGGGGGTCTGTTTCTGGTTATCTTTTCCAGTCGGATGTTTGAGCAAAAGGCGGTAAAGATCTGGCGCCAGTCTTCAGAGGAAGAGCGCGTACTCTTGGTGGAAGAGTTCTTCAACCGGTCTGAGTCCTTTACTCGACCACAACTGTTTGCCTCCACGGGTAAGCCACGGCCCAAGGATGACAAGTACGCTCACTTGGGAATTCCCAGCGACCCCATATACGCGGTCTATGCTGAGAAGAAGGGTGACAAGAGCCAACAAAGGCGCACGCCTACCTCAGTTTTGTCGCAGGAATATCCTCCCGACCCAGAGGAGCTGCAGCGCAGAAAAGCAGCAGTGAAACATACGCTCAGGTGTCCGCATTGTGAGCAGAGGCTTCTTAAATGGGAGGTGCCTCAGAACCCGTTTACTCAATGGGACGTGGATTTCATGTATGTGTGCTTCAACGATGAGTGCCCCTATTTGCTTCAAGGCTGGGAAACGATGAACCGACAGGGCAACAGCGGTCTCTCGTATCGCTTCACGTATAATTCATACAGAGACCAATGTCTGTCGATCCCTGTTCCACATCTTCATGCCTTGAAAGAAGGTATCATCGATTGAAAATGCTACAGCGAGCGCATTCCCCGTAGCTTGCTGCGGGGTAAGCGAGCGAACTACAATAAAATGGTACCACTTCCTTACATTTCGAAGATTCCCTGCAGCTTGCTGCAGGGAGCTTCAATGAAGATGCTAGCCCCCCTACAGGTTAAAGCATAATGGTTGATCCCAGAAGGGTTAGAACAGTAAAACACGGCTCAGTCGGCAGAGGTCCCGTTTGTTATTGGATGAGTCGGGACCAAAGGGTCAACGACAACTGGGCTTTGTTATTTGCCCAGGAATTGGCGTCGGAACGAAAAGTACCCCTTGGTGTGGTTTTCTCCCTGGCCCCACGTTTTCTCAATGCGACCTTGAGACAGTACGGCTTTATGCTCAAAGGTTTACGAGAGGTTGAGAGGAGGCTGGCGAAACTGAACATCCCTTTTTTCCTCCTCGTTGGCTCTCCGGAGGAGCAACTCCCAGCTTTTCTAACACAACACCAGATCGGCGACCTGGTGACTGACTTTGATCCTCTGCGGATTAAACAGAAATGGAAAAATGAGGTAGCAGCGCAGATTAAACCGAGCATTTACGAGGTGGACGCTCGAAACATTGTTCCTTGCTGGGAGGCCTCTGATAAGAAAGACTACGCCGCTTACACCTTGCGACCGAAGATACATCGTGCCCTCCCTGAGTTTTTGAAGGATTTTCCGCTGGTGCAGAACCATCCCTTTCCTTGGCCCAAGAAAGTGATCAGAACTGACTGGGATCAAGCCGAAGGGTCCCTCAGCATTGATCGTTCAGTTCCGGAGGTTGATTGGCTATTGCCAGGCGAAGAGGCAGCAGCAGAAATCTTGAATCATTTTCTTACCAAGAAACTTTCAGCGTACGCTTCCAGGAGAAATGACCCTAACGAAGACGGTGTATCCAACTTTTCTCCCTACCTCCATTTCGGTCAGATCTCAGCGCAGCGGGTGGCGCTGCAAGTGCAAAAAAAGAGGACGAAAAAAGAGTCCAAAGATGCTTTCCTGGAAGAACTCATTGTTCGCCGTGAGCTCTCGGATAATTTTTGCTTTTACAATCCAGATTACGACCGGTTCGCAGGATTCCCGGATTGGGCCCAAAAAACTCTGAACGAACATCGTGGTGACCAGAGAGAGTATCTCTATTCTCTGGAGCAGTTTGAGGCTGGCAAAACCCACGATGATCTCTGGAATGCTGCACAAATGGAAATGGTGCACAGGGGAAAGATGCACGGTTATCTGAGGATGTATTGGGCCAAAAAGATCCTGGAATGGACCGCCTCTCCGGAAGAGGCACTGGAAGTTGCCATCCTGCTCAACGACAAATATGAGCTCGACGGCAGGGATACGAACGGCTATGTTGGTATTGCCTGGAGTATAGGGGGAGTCCACGATCGGGCCTGGCAGGAGCGTCCCATTTTTGGCAAGATACGCTACATGAGCTATGGTGGCTGCAAAGCAAAATTCAAAGTTAAGACCTATATTCAAAAACATTTGCATTGACTTAAAGGGTGACATTCATGACATCTGCTCCAACATATGAAGAACTTCTTCAAAAGGTCAAGGAATTGGAAGATGAGGCCCATCAGGTTGAAGAGGCCACAAAATCCCTCCGGCTGACTGGGCAGTACATCAACACAGCGATGGACTCCTTATCAGCCAACATGGCTATATTAAACGAAAATGGCGTAATCTTAGAAACAAACCGCTCATGGCAAAGATTCGGCTTGGAGAATAAGATCGAGACCCCGGCCGATACTGTTGATTTGAATTATCTTGATATATGTGACTCTACGATAGGCGATCCCGAAGAAGTGGAAAAAGCACGTGAAGTTGCTGACGGGATCAGAAAAGTTATTGCTGGTGATCTAGACGAATTCGCCACTGATTACCCGTGCCATTCACCCGATGAGAAGCGCTGGTGTTACGTCAGGGCCACTCGCATGGCTGATCCTGGGCCCCTGAGAGTAGTGGTGAGCCACGAAGACGTCACCGCCATCAAGCTTGCCGAGGAGGCCTTGAGGGAGCGGGAACTGGAGCTTGAACTGCAAACGCAGAAACTGGAGGAAACCAATACAGCCTTGAGAGTTCTGCTCAAAGCAAGGGAGGAAGACAAACAGGAACTTGAAGAAAAGGTGCTGGCAAACGTCAAAGAACTCATCATTCCCTATCTTAAAGACCTCAAGAACGCCGGTCTGGATAGCAGGCAAAAGGCTTATCTGGAAATTGTCGAATCCAACCTCAATGATATTATCTCCCCTTTCCTGCATCAGCTCTCCTCAAAGTATCTCAATCTCACACCAAGAGAGATACAGGTGGCTACCCTTGTCAAGGAGGGCAAAGCCACCAAAGAAATAGCCGAAATGTTGCATCTCTCCATGAATGCGGTGGACTTCCACCGGAAAAACATTCGGAAAAAACTCGGTTTGAAGAACAAAAAGGCCAACCTCAGAACGCACCTATTATCCCTTTCTTAATAGTAGTTTCTAGCTACCTTTAATACCCCAATTGTTTACCGTTGCAAATCTTCAATCCGGACTCATCTTCTATACATGCAATAAGTCGATTACAACGATCATTTAGATTAATGACTGCGGAACAAAGTAGTGGTTTTGGAGATAGAGATTATGAAAGACAAAAAGAGGGTGAGATCGAGATTGGGGGTTTTATCTGCTTTGATTTTTTTCATTGCACTGCAGACGGGATGCGCCTCCCTGAGAGGACAGCAATATTATCATTTTTCTACCCCTACTCCAATAGACGAGCATCAAACGCTTATTTTGGGTTTCTTGGGCGGGCGTGAGAATTGGGATGATAGCAGCAGGGGTGTTCGACAGCTGGCCATGAAGATTGATTCTATGAATATTCCTGACGTCCACATTGAGACTCTTGAAAACAGAAAACGCGATTTAGCTTTGGAGCTCATTATGAATTCATTTGACAGTAACCTAGACGGTTACCTTGATGAGAGAGAGCGCGCAACCGTTCGTCTGATTATGTTCGGTCACAGCCTTGGGGGAGCTGCAGTTGTAAAGTTGTCCCACAACCTCAGGGACATGGGCATTCCGGTTCTGCTTACTGTCCAGATCGACAGTGTGGGCTTTACCTATGACGATCATGTGATTCCCTCCAACGTCAGGCGTGCTGCCAACCTTTATCAACAAGACGGCTGGGTACTCGTTGGTGAGGATGAGATTGTTGCCGAAGATCCAGAGAAAACGAAAATCATAGCGAACTTAAGATTCGCTTATAAGGATAAGGAAATTGATATGTCGGGGGTACCGTGGGAG
>JASFGC010000365.1:0-3923 GCA_050123975.1 Syntrophobacterales bacterium
AATTAGAAGGGAGAGGGCTGCAACCAATAAGCAACCTGGCGGTTACGGAAGTTGTGGATGTCTTCCCATAGCTTCAAGGACTGCAGGGTTTGCTGAGCTGTTATCCATAAACCACATGGACCAAATTGGAGCGGAGCGGTTCCGTAGAGTATTGCCAACCTTCAAACCGAGCGATAGAAGAACGAGAGCACACCCCATACCGGGTGACCGTACTTTCATTCTTCTTCTTCAGATGAGCTCTCTTCCTGCTCATCGTCCGATTCAGGAGGAACTTCCTCTTCAGTATCCTCGGCCGCAACCGGCTCAGCTGCCTCACCACTTTCAAGAACACCGAGTGCTTTTTGCAGTTCGTCCACTGCCTCCTGCAACAAAGTCTCTGCACCCCGGAACCAAATCAGATTGGGATTTGATTTGTCAGTATGAATGATTCCTGTGCAAGAGTCCCGCAGCACATAGAGCTTGGCTACGATGCTTTCCAAGCTGTCATAGAGTTCTCCCTGGTTGCTCATGCGCTACCCCCCTCAAGACCACGAAGTGCCTTCTGCAGTTCATCCACCGCTTCCTGCAACAGAGTCTCCGCGCCCTGAAACCAGATTAGATTGGTGTTGGACCCTTCTTTATGCATGACACCATTACAAGAATCCCTGAGAACGTGGAGCTTGGCTAGAATGCCTTCCACATTGTCATAAACTTCACCTTGGTTGCTCATGCGCTACCCTCCTCCAGAGCACTGAGTGCTTTTTGCAGCTCATCAACTGCTTCCTTCAACATGGACTCCGCGCCTTGAAACCAGATTAGATTGGGATTGGACTCTTCACGATGAATTACTCCCGTACAAGAATCCCTGAGTACGTGGAGCTTGGCTAAAATATTCTCCACGCTGTCATACACTCCACCATTTCCAGCCATCTTCTCACCTCCTCTATTGTTTCGGTCCCAGCCTGACTACACTCGGACTCGTCACTCAAACCGTTCCTTTCAACCTCTGGCAAAGGCTCATTGCTTCTTCTACCAAGTTCCGAAGCTGAGCCAATTCAAAGGGTTTGACTATGAGAAAATCAATATTGGAATCACCATACTTTTCCTCATAAAATTCAATATCTAAAGTTGCCATCATCGCTACAGGCGTCAATTCATCTATCTCTCCAAGATCAGCAACGAATTCTCGTACATCAAGATCGGGAAGACCTTGATCAAAAATTACCAGATTATATTTTCGAGCGCTAAATTTCCTTAAACACTCTTGCTCATCACGGACGGCTGTAACATTGCAGCCTATCTTAGTGAGCATTTCTCTGATCAGTTCTCTCTCAGTCCTGTGTCCGTCCCATAATAATATTTCTATCTTTTTATCATTTGGCAAAGCGGTATCTCTTCTCAGTTGTCCACAGGACTACGAAGATCAATCTAGTTTTCTCGTCCTTCGCAGGCTGATATCCAGCAAGGTAAGACCATCAAAATCTACTGTCTTAAACTCGCGAAGGCCTCTAAGATCCTGCAATGTCATGCTTAACGATTGTAATTGCTCTTTGATTATTTCCAGCTTGTTTCTTGCGACCCTATCTTCAATAGTGGACAACAGTAAATCAACGTGGCCAATAATGATCGTTAGGGGTTGGCTGAACAGATGCGCCACCGTGGCCGCGGTGGTTAGAGCTCCCAGCAGCCTTTGATCTTCTATCTTTCCCCAGCCCTCCCGTCTATCCTCGTTGCTCCGTCTGTCAGTGGAACTGCGCCTGTCCTGCCCGGACCGTCTATCTGTACCGCTCCGCCTGTCCTTTTTCTGACGTCTATCTCCTTGAGTTCCAGAATCATCGGTCATTAGGTCACCCTGCTCGTATTTCCAGCTGTTACAGCAGAATATGTGCCAAACTCAAGGCAACACACGAGAAGTGACAAGACAGAGGGGGAAAAATTCTGGCTTTTTCCATATTATCATATAGTTAGTTGTTGTAGGGAAAAAAGTCTCCAAAGATAAACGGAAGTAGGTTCGACAACGGCGAAAAGAGGTTAAAGAATCGAAAAAACTGCGGATAGGGTATGGTTCAATAGAAATGTTTGATTTCAAACATACTCACCAGAACATATCCAATCATGGCCACCCAGACCTGAGCTGGCCTACGCCTGTTGCATCGTTATTATCCCCCGGTCATCCTCCATTTGCGCCCAAACACCCTTTTCCACCAGCCCATTTTTTTGAGTCGTCTGAGTTCCTCTTCCATCATGTGCAATTTGGCTTTAGCCTGCTGAAATTCTTTCTCTTTATGGCTGAGGGCGCCTTTTGTCTCGACCATATTGTTCTTGTACACCAGAAGGTTTTCTTTCTCCACTTCCAGTTGTCCTACTCTGGTCAAAAGTTCCTCATAGTGTGCTCTCTCTATGGTAACTGTGACCCCACCACTGTCATCAACCTTACGTTCAGCAGTACTCACTGCTTCGCTCTCTGCCACCTCGATCTCAGGACTGACGACATCCGGTTCTTTTTCTGTTCTAAGCAAGGCTTCAATCTCATCCTTCAATACGAAAACCGCCGAACCTTCTTTTATGCGCGTTAATTTACCATTGTTCAGGAAATGGACCACGGTGCCTTTGGAAACCCCCAGAGTTCTGGCCGCTGCCTGAATGGTGACTTTCCCCTCTGGTGACGCTTTTTTCATCTGTGACTCCCGGTTTATCATAACAACAGAAATGTATTTAACATCGCAAACCTGGTATTTCGGGGCAGGTCAGAATTCAGTGGTTTTTCCGGTAAACATATCCGGTGGTTTTGGAGTGCTGGAGTATTGGAGTATTGCACTCACTTTCTGATAACTTCCTTTATATAACAAATTTGCTCGGAAACCAATTATCACCTTTTCGGTTTCTGTAAAATATGAGGACATTCTCTCTCAATCTGTGCTTTGATCTCTTCGTCTAATTCAGCTCCATAAAGAGTCTTGACCTGGGAAAACTGCCCAACAGATAGATTTGAAGCTCCCACCAGCCTGACTCGCCAGAGCACTGCCCCCAGCAGTTTGGCTTCTGAAAGGTTGGCCCTCTCCAGATCGGTCCTCCAGAGAATAGCCCTTTCCAGGTTCGCCTTGTAGAGGTTCGCCTGCGCCAGGTTGGCCTTCCATAGATCAGCCCTTTCCAGGTCCGCGCCGGCGAGAGAGATCTGTCCCAGATGAGCTCCCAAAAACCCAGCACCTTTGAGGTTGGCTCTGACTAGTTCGGCACCGCTCAGATCGGCCTCCAGAAAATCAGCCGACTCCAAATTGGCTCTCCAGAAAATCGACTTACGCAGGTTAGCTCTCCAAAGAATTGCTTTCTCCAGATCGGCTTTCTCGAAAGAAGCCTCCTCAAGATCGGCGGTTGCAAGGAATGCCCCTTTCAGGCTGACCTTGGAAAGATCTGCCCCGTTGAGCTGAGGAATAATATTCGGGTTCTCCTCCCTCCAGGTGTTCCAAGCTTTCACTCCCTGCTTGAGTTTCGCCAAATGTCCAGAATCCGCCATCGTGCCAGTTCCTCAATTTCACAATAGGATCAGAATTTGATTTCAACCAATAGGAAGAATGGGTCACTTCTGCCACTGTACCAAAGTTGATTTGAAACAGTGGCAGGACAAACGCTTCCTTTTCGGAACCTTCCCAATAGCAAGGAATCAGAAAGGATATTGCAACTCTGTTTGGAGAATTGTACGTATGAGAAGATTTACCCTAGCGTTGCAAACCTGAACCGGCCAAAACCGTTAAACTCGCTCCAGAGCACGCCATCTGTGCCCTTGCTCGCCTCTGCCAGGGTCTCACGTAAGGTAAAAGTACGCTTCGACCTGCCCGAAACTGCGCGAGGCCACATCTGTCGCACCCTGGCGCGTTTTTCCACGGCGCTGGTTTGCAACGCTAGGGTTAGCAAAACTAGGAACTTCAATCTGCAATCTTAAATCA
>JASFGC010000366.1:0-3922 GCA_050123975.1 Syntrophobacterales bacterium
CCGCAGGGTGGGGAGTCCGAAGGACCAATTTCGAATTTATTGAGCTCCGTGCCTCCGTCGTGAGCAAAGAAGAGAATGCAGTGCCACGAAATTGGGCTGTTAGTGAATATCTTCAGACTAGGAACTCAGGGAAGGATCTGTTGGTCCAGTGGGTTCGAAGGGTTCGGAGGGTTCGGAGACTTCAGAGGGATAGCCTGATGGGGCTGGTTCCTTGAGCTGTAGCCCGTGAACAGCCACATCCTTGGCAAGCAAAGTGGAGTCTAAAACCACTTCTTCATCTCGGTCGTAGATCAAGATCCGAAAAGACTCGGAGTAAGAGAAAGGGAAGTAGAATCTGCCGGTCACCTCTTTGAAATAGCGGATACTGTAGCCCACCGACTTTCTCAATTTGACCGGCAATCCATCATTTAATTTCATAGAGGGAAAGGAGACGAAACGCGGCTGGTGAGGTGGTCTAAGAGCAGCAATGATAGCCACATTCCCCGCTATTGGCTCATCAATCAAGTTGACCAGCTTGAAAACGAACCGAAAGCCCTCCCTGTCCTCTTCCAGGAAGCTGACCTTGGCCTCATCGATTCTGGCAATGGGTCGAGGATCGACTTCTGCATTGCTGCCGACCCGGATCTCTGGCACCGGAGGCTCAGGCTCCTTTTCCTCTTCTTTCGGTACGAGAGCGACCTCTACTGTCGGCTGGGGCGCAGGTTTCGCCACCCCTTGTGACAGAACTTCCCCGCCCTGTCTTTCCGCTCGCGCTTCGAACTTATCCATAAGCTGTTCAAGCAGGGCGATTCTTCCTTCCAGTCGCTGGCGTTCCTCTCTTTCCTGAAAATAGAATTGTCCCAAGAGAACGCAACTCACCACCAAGACGATCAAAATAACCAGCGGCACATATATGACACGCCGATCCAGATGAAAGCTAAAGGTTTTACCCTTGTGCCTGGAAAAGATAGTGATTGAGTAATCTTTCCTCATGCCTCATCTCTACTATGGCCACAATCTCGTTTAGCCCGGATATTTCATGAATCACTTGCTGCGATAGCAATTGAAGCTCCCTGCAGTCCGGCTAAAGCGGGACTACGGGATTGCGCTCGCTGGAGCATTTTCATGCAATATCCGGGCTAGAGAAGTCTCTTGGCCATCTAACGCATCGATTTCTTGCCAACAGCTCGTTGTGGAGCAAACGGATATCAAGAATCCTTTCGTATCCTTAAATGATAGCGGTCTTAGGCCTCTGAATTTAAAAATTGTCTCACGCCTGGGGTAGGCTTTCGATGGGATCTGGTGGGGATTGGATGTTGGACTGATCACTCTCTTCTATTGATAACCCACTTTCCAACTGTGGATATGCGGATTCCACTGCCTCCATCATTTTGAACGAACCGTCCACCATACCGCCCTCGGCAACGGTTATTTTAGTTGCCTCAATGTCTCCGGTCACCCGCCCCGTGGCAGTGATTTCCAATCGACTTCGAGCGTTGATGTTGCCAATAATCTGACCGCCTACCACTACTGAGTCTGCATAAATATCAGCCTCGACCTTGCCCTGGCGGCCCACTACGACCTCACCTTTGGCTTCAATCCTGCCTCGTATACTGCCTTCCACGCAGACACTGCGGTCACTCTGGATTGACCCCTCGAAGATAGTGTTAGCCCCGATGAGGGTATCCAAAGACAGGCTCTTTTCCTTCTTATTCTTTTTCATTGACCGCCACCCGTAACTCGCAAAGGGCGGACCAGGAGACGGTTAGCCTTCGCATTGAGGATGTAATGAAGAGGATTCACACACCGCTTCTTGACCTTAATCATGTAATGAAGGTGGTTGCCCGTTGAGAGGCCGGTGTTGCCCATTGTAGCAATGATATCTCCTCGTTCAACTTTCTGTCCAGGACTTACATTGTAGCTGGATAGATGCCCGTAGGTGGTAATGATCTCCCCGCCGTGATCTATTTTGAGATACTTACCGAGATATTTATCATATCCTCTTTTTATTACCTTGCCATTTGCGGGTGCTATGATTGGTGTGCCTTTGCGGCTGCTGATATCCAAGCCATTGTGGAACTCTTTCAGGCCGGTGAAGGGACTGCGTCGCCAGCCGAATCCCGAGGAAAACCAGTAATTGCTCACCTCGATGGGAATAATACTCGGTGTGCTATCCCAGGTGTTCCGCTGGCTTCGCATCGTTCCCACCAGCTCCTGCAAGTCTGTTTCCAGTTGCTTGGCCCTTTGAAGGACGGAGATCTGTCTGGGCTTGGCAGGGAATGGCATGTTGCCGCTGGCCATGGCATCGGTGGGAGCTATGGTCGAAAGATCCGGTGAGGGCTCACCGCCCTGCCCGAGACCACTTGTATCTTCGTGAGTCTTTTCCAGACCGAGAAAACTCCGAATGGTATTCTCATCCTTTTGGATGCGCTCCATGGTCTGGCGCAGTGCATCCAACTCCCTCTCCTTTTGGAGCAGATAGGCATTTTTCTCCCGTACCTGGACATAGTCATTATAGAGACGATTGCCAAAATATCCCCCCGTTGCCAACAGTGCCCAAGAAAGCAACAACATGCCCACGAATATGTACAGGGCTAGAACTGGGAGAGAAAAAGTGCGGGATTTGGAACTCACCGACGGCATCCACATTATGGTTATTCGTTTTCGCTTCATACCTTTACCTGCCGTTAGATGTAGGAGAGGGTTTCAGAAAAATTGCAGCTGATGATATTTCTTTGGAAAAACAATTGACCTTAAAATCCCGGTGAGCTCCGGGCAGCAAGACAAAATTGGAGGTTGTGATCCCTCTAAAAGCTGTTGTCATTGGTTTCTTCTCAGAGTGGGGCCCAGAGTAGAGGAATTACAGTGTACCTTGAGTACATTGGGCCCACTTTTAATTTAAACCTTCAGTCCTGTCAAGCTTTTTTTTAGCCATAGCGGTAAGTTAACCTGCTACGGCAAGGATTGGATGTTCTCCAGTAATTCACTGGGCACCTCTCCTAGACACTTGATACTTAAGCAAATTTTACGCCAAAAATGGTATTTTCTTTTTTTTCCGGAAACTGACGGAATAAAAAGACTCAGTGATCACCTATAATTATTGACGTGATTCTCCTTTTCGTATACAAATAAATACACAATTTGGTTTTAAAGGAGGATTTCCATGGAAAATCGGGGTGTCGACCCACGTGTAAGTATACTCAAAGATATTTCACCCCTGCTTACTTCGGTGCTGGACACAGATAGTGTGCTGGAAATGATTATCGAATCAGTGACCAGACTGATGGAAGCCAAGGCGAGTTCTCTGCTGCTGGTCAACAAGAGTAGGAATAAACTCTACTTTCAGATTGCAACTGGAGAAGCGAAAGAAGAGGTTAAGAAATTCGAAATTGACATGGGTCAGGGCATCGCTGGTCATGTGGCTTTAACCGGTAAACCCCTGCTTGTCCCCGACGTAACGAAAGATGCCCGGTGGGACAATACCATCAGTGAAGCAACGGGTTTTGAAACCCGTTCTATTGCCTGCGTGCCCATAAAAAGTGGGCGGGATGTTATTGGCGTCATCCAGATTATCGATCGTGAGGATGGGCAGCCTATTCATGAAGCAGACATGGAGATCTTGAGCCATTTTTCAGAACTCGCCTCTGTTGCCATTGAGCGAGCTCGAAACTACAAAGACATCGTAAACGAAAACATATATCTGAAAAAAGAGTTAGAGTCCCGTTATGAAATCATCGGTGTCAGCAAGGCCATTGAAACGGTGATCTCAGACGCCGTCAAGGTCGCTAATTCCAAGACCACTACCCTGATAACTGGAGAGAGCGGCACGGGCAAAGAACTTGTAGCGAGACTCATCCATAAAATTGGACCTCGACGCAAGAGAAAACTTATGGTGGTCAATTGCGCCGCCTTTACCGACACTCTGCTGGAATCTGAACTGTTC
>JASFGC010000367.1:0-3916 GCA_050123975.1 Syntrophobacterales bacterium
GCAAGAATCTCATCGGCGCTAATGTAGTGCTCATGGAGCCAGTTGCTATCGTTGTTAAGGTCCATGAACTCTATAAAGCGAATGTGATACGTGCGCTCGAGGGTCAATTTCGCCAAATCCAAGACTTCGTCTTCATTTATTCCCCGCATTACCACCACATTGATCTTTATCGGATTGAAGCCAACGGTTTCGGCCGCCTGAATACCGCGCCAGACCCTATGAAATTCATCCCGCCGGGTGATGCGCAAAAACTTTTGTGGCTGCAGAGTGTCAAGACTGATATTGATGCGGTGAATACCGGCACTGTAGATATCCTGGGCAAACTCTTCCAACATAACTCCATTGGTGGTGAGGCTGAGGCTCTGGAGGCCGGGGAGTGCTGCCAAGCGGCGACAGAAGTCAGTCACCCCTTTGCGTACCAGTGGCTCTCCCCCCGTGATTCGAACCTTGGTTATTCCCATGTCAACTGCTACTTGTATAATATGGAGGAATTCTTCATATGAGAGAATGTCATCGTGGTCCAGTTTGGGTGATCCACCTAATGGCGTGCAGTAAATACAACGGAGATCGCAACGGTCGGTGATTGAGACCCTGAGATAGTCAATGGGTCGATGATAGCGATCGGTGAGCAGGGTCATGCGAATTTCCACAAGCTAAACGTGCACTGCCTCGAGACCGAGGGAAGGGTTCCTTTATGTCACTTTTGACATAATACGAGAGCGGGTTATCGAAGTCAAGGAGTTTAGCGCATGCGCAGTAGGCAGCAAGCATCATCTCATTTCTCATTGCGCATTTCTCATTTCGCACTTATCATTGCAAATTAGAAGATAAAAATCGTGGTGTCGTTTCGTCTAAATGCCAAATGCCCGATGCGAAATGACAGATGATAAATGATTATGGTTCCAAGGACCTAAAGGAAAACCTTTGATAATACTTGGTATCGAAAGCTCCTGTGATGAGACTGCTGCAGCTGTAGTGGAAGATGGGCACCGCATTCTCTCGAGCGTGGTTGCATCCCAAACTGTGATTCATCGCTCCTATGGGGGGGTGGTGCCTGAACTGGCTTCAAGGCAGCACGTGAAGGTGATTATCCCGGTGGTTTCCGAAGCGCTGCAGAGGGCAGGCCTTGAGTTGTCGGCTGTTGATGCCATCGCCGTTACCAAGGGACCAGGGCTGGTGGGCTCACTTCTGGTAGGAATTGGAGTGGCCAAAGGGCTGGCGTATGCCACTGGCAAACCACTGGTTGCCGTAAACCATCTCGAGGGCCATATCGTGGCTGCTTTCTTGGAGGAATCACCACCCTCCTTTCCAGTGGTTGCTCTGGTGGTCTCCGGGGGGCACACCAACCTTTATGTCGTCAACAATTACAGCAATGTTACGTTAGTGGGTCGAACCAGGGACGATGCCGCAGGCGAGGCTTTTGACAAGGTAGCAAAATTTCTCGATCTTGGGTATCCAGGCGGGGTAGTCATTGATGAGCTCGCCCGCAATGGAAATCCCAGCGCTATTTCTTTTCCCAGGGCTTATTTGGAGAAAGACTCCCTGGATTTTAGCTTCAGTGGCATCAAGACGGCAGTAGTCAATTTCGTCCGAAAATATGTGGATTTCAATCAAAGTGAAGGTATTGGAATTAGTGGTGCCGTGGCAAAACAACTCCCTGTTCAGATTGCTGATATAGTAGCAAGCTTCCAGGAGTCGGTGGTTGATGTTTTGGTAGTTAAAACCTGTGCTGCGGCCCAGCGCTTTGATGCGAGTCAGGTGGTGGTAGCTGGTGGGGTGGCAGCCAATAGCAGGCTGCGGGAGCGTCTACGTGAGGAGGTCACCAGACTGGGTTTGCCGTTGATGTTGCCCAGAGCGGAGCTCTGCACTGACAACGCAGCCATGGTTGCTGCCGCTGGTTTTCACCAGTTTAACAAAACCGGCGGGACCTGGGATTTGGATTTTGACGCCATTTCCCGCTGGCCGGATAAGTCAGCAGGCAGCTAGCAGTCCCGCGACAAGCTCGGGACAGGCAGGCAGCCGGCAGTAAGCACTAAGCACTGGGCCTTGGGCCCGGCTGAAAGAAAGGAAAAATCGAAAGATGGCGGAAGTCACTGGCAAGGTACTATTGACGGGAGCTACGGGTTTCGTGGGGGGGCGATTGCTTCATGCCCTCACTGGTCACGGCATGGAAGTGCGGTGTCTCGTGCGCTCGCCCGAAAGGCTTAGAGAACGGCTCTTTCCTGAGGAAGAAGTTGAGATTGTAACGGCCGATCTGCTCAAACCGGAAACTCTGGACAAGGTCTTGGACGGAATTGAGGTGGCCTACTATATGGTCCATTCAATGGGAGGCCGCACCATCGGAGAAAACAAGGTTTTTGCCGAAAGAGACCGAAATGCCGCACGAAATTTCGTCAAGGCCGCGGACAGAGCTGGTTTATCCCGAATCATTTACCTGGGTGGTCTTGGTGAGACCGGCGACGAACTTTCTAAACATCTGGCCAGTCGGCAGGAAGTGGCCCACATCCTTTCCTCTGGGCAGGTTCAGACTACCGAACTGCGGGCGCCAAACATTATGGGAGCCGGCGGCGCACCTTTTGAAATGCTTCGCTTCCTGGTGGAGCGGTTACCGGTTATGGTCTGCCCAAGATGGATTGAAACGCGAGCACAACCCATCGACATCCGGGACATGGTTCGTTACCTCGTTGGTTGTCTTCGCGAGCCTGCCACCACCGGTCAATCATTGGACGTGGGTGGCCCAGAAATCCTTTCCTACCGAGATATGATGGAGATCTATGCCCGGGTGCGCGGGCTGAAGCGGCTCATTATTACCGTGCCGGTACTCACTCCTCGTCTCTCCACTTACTGGGTTAACATGGTGACGCCGGTACCGTCCGGAATCGTCAATCCACTGGTGGAGGGCTTGAGGAATGAGGTTATTTGCAGGGACAACCGCATTCAGGAACTCATACCCATCGAGCTCACAACTTTTGAGCAGTCGATTTGTAACGCTTTGCAAGAAGTGGAAAAGGGACCGGGGAAGTTGGTGTCCAGACAGGCGTGCTTTTTAAAATAAAAAACTTCGCCTTTCAAAGCGAAATTTTGTTCAAGATTGAAAACCAGGTCGTTAGAACCAGCTCAGATCGTATAGGGCATAGCGCATGGCGCATAGCGTAAAAATAGAGGAAATCATCATATTGACAATTTTTCGCTTTGCGCTCTGCGCTTAGCGCTTTGCATCATGGATTTAGCCCAAAGCCAAACCTTTCGGGCTCGGATTTCTTCTGATTCTCTACTCATTAGCCGTTGTGGTAACCCTTACCGCAAAAAGGGCTGGAGGCCAAAGCTGGAATACTACATTCCAAGTGCCTTCTAGCGTTCAGGCGGATGGAACGCCACATGACATAGTCATCCTCTTCAGGCCACACTTCCATGCCGGAGCCAGCCCACCCAGATTCCAATCTCTTCTCATTTTCATCTCTATGCTCATTCATTCTTTCCCCCTTGAAATGTTCTTATTTGTCTCTTTCTCTCTTTAACAAAAGTATATGCAGCTAACTTCTTGGGTCAGTACCTGCGACCACCACCCGTTCCTCAGCAAAGATTCCCGGCTGGGTATCATCTATTTCAGAAAGAATTAACTGTTCCACTGTGCTCCACACCTCTGGGTCTGCATCCATTTTGCTATGGGGAACAGATAGTAACCTTCTCTCCCACGGTACTTCTGACATATCAATTTCCTTATCTTTATAATAAAATCTAAAATTCGCTATAATTTTCGTTTTCTCTGGATCTTCCGGAACAATCTCATCCTCTCCAACGAGTACCCAGCCGTCTCGTTGATAAAGGTTGGCAGCACGCCTGACGTTGGAGGGAATCACATGATCGTCATAGGTAAAGCCCACACTGTCGATCTGGACAGTAAGCAGAACCGGAA
>JASFGC010000368.1:0-3913 GCA_050123975.1 Syntrophobacterales bacterium
CAGCAACCTATAGCCTTTTTCCACACATGTCAAAGTGGACAAGATTTCTATGCAAACCTCATACCCATATTCATCTGAGGGGGGAAGAAAAGCACGTCAGAAACAGTAGGAACTAAGCACTAGGAACTAGGGACCTTGAAGAGACGCGGTGAGGCGGAGAAAGGGCGAGACGGGGATTAAAGGGTAGAAGACAGAGGAGAGAAGGCAGGTTGGAAAATTAGAAAAATAGAGAATAAGAAAATTAGTCAAACAGATAAATTGATTACCGCTTACTATTTGACGAATCGACAAATTAACGAATTTTTTAATCGACTACTGACCGCGGACATCTTTGTTCAGTGCTTAGTACTTACAAAACCCACCTGCTGTGCTGGTGGTATAGTTTAGCTTTGCTTGTACACTGAGTATGCTGCGGTGGTTTTGGGTAAGACGGGCGCGTAGCAAAATCCCCCCGCCCGCCTCGCCTGAGCCCGCCTGCCACTGCGAGGCACGAGCGGGCAGGCGAGAACGATGGCGGGCAGGCCTCGGTCCCCACATTCGGCGAGCTCATGTCGAGCCGCTTTAGAAAAGGGGGAAGATAGTCGTTTTCCTGTAAGGAATCCCATTGAAAGCCCCCCTTTTGTAAAGGGGGGTTGGGGGGATTTTACTTCCGAGCATGTTTTTCATCTGAGCACAGGCATTAGTATCTGTACAGCCCCCTACTTGACTCGCCATAGTCACGCCTTGGCGTGACGACGGCGGTTGGGGGCGCCACCCTTTCGGGTCGGCTCATAAACCAAAGCCCTCCCGGCGTCGGGAGGGATGCTTTACTTTGTAGAATTTACACATGAACAGAAAAGGGAAGTTACGCACTAGATGCGGCGAGTAAGGGTATAATCAGCGATCTCAAGAAAGCATTCCAAGGTCGGTGAGGGTGGGAAAATTGACAGAGCTGATTTGGCCTCAGCTATATAATTACTTGCAAGCTGGTCGGTGTAGTCGAGTCCCTGACATTGGTGGATAATTGTTTTGACCTCAGCAAAGGTTTTTTCATAATTGTCTTCAGAGGTGATGAGCTCAACCAGACGCTGTCGGTCCGCTTCGTTACTCGATTGCAAAGCTTGAATGAGTGGGAGGGTGATCTTGCCTTCCTGAAGATCCTTGCCCACCGGTTTGCCGAACTCTTCCTCGCTACCGGCATAGTCCAAGAAGTCGTCTCTGAGCTGGAAAGCGATGCCCAAATTGAGGCCGAAGCGACGCATTGCCTCTTCTTGTTTTTCATCAGCCTCACCAAGGATGGCACCGATCTGGCAGGCTGCAGAAATGAGAATCGCGGTCTTGCGTGTTATGACTTCTATGTATTCCTCTTCAGAGATTTCAAGATTGTCACTGTTGATGAGTTGGAGAACCTCACCTTCGGCCATGGAAGTGGTGGTTTCTGACAGGACGCGGAGGATTTTCAAATTGCCACTCAACACGGTAAGGAGAAAGGAGGTGGCCAGCAGAAAATCACCCACAAGGACTACAGCAGCATTGCCCCAGAGGGTGTTGGCTGAGGGTCTGCCACGCCGCAGTTCAGCATTATCCACAACATCATCGTGGAGCAGGGTGGCTGCGTGGAGATACTCAAATACAATGGAGAGGGCGTATTGGTAGTTGCCTTGGTAGTTTGATAACCGGGAGGCGAGCACCATCAACAGAGGGCGAAGACGTTTTCCGCCACTGCGCATGATGTAGTGGGTCACAAGAGCGATAAGTGGAACACTCGAGTGCAGATTCTTTTTGATTTCCTCCTCGATGCGCTGGAGGTCATCATCCAGCTGAACAAAGAAAGAATACTGGGGGGTCGCCAAATCTTTTGCGGTGCTCTTGAGGGCCAAGGGTGACGTTCCTGAGTTCAAGTTAGGGCTGGAAAAACGCTAGAGTGTTTACATAGCCCAAATTGAGCCTATTGTCAAAATAATTCTAGTGTTTACCTAATGTATATCCACAAATTCGGGATGGATCTTATGTACCGTTTTCAGCAATTTCCCCAACCAGATCGTAAGGGTGAGCTTCAGTGATTCGCACATCCATAATCTCACCCACCTGACCGAAGCCTTTATTAATAAGGACGCAGCCGTCTATTTCAGGAGCTTGCGATGCGAGACGCCCTTCCAGCAGGAGATCCGTCTCGCCACTCTCTCCTTCGAGGAGGAGCGGTTGGACAGTGCCAACGAGTTTCTGGTGGTATTCCAGGCTGACTTTACCCTGCAGATCAACAAGTGCTCGGAGCCGTTCCTGTTTGACTGAGTCCTCCACAGCATTCTTCAGCCTCTCAGCTTTTGTACCTTTTTCCGGTGAATAAGTGAATATTCCCAGCCGCTGGAAAGCCGCCTTCTCCACAAACTCATAAAGTTTTTGGAAGTCTGCATCCGTTTCTCCTGGAAATCCCACGATAAGTGTGGTCCGAAGAGTTACCTCCGGCAGATGATCGCGAATGAAACCAATGATTTCATGGAATTCCTCGGAAGAACCGGAGCGACCCATGGTCTTGAGCAATCGGGGGGATACGTGCTGAAGAGGAATGTCAAGATATTTGCAAATACAATCATAGGACGCCATAACGTGCAGGAGTCTGCGGTCTACCCTCTGGGGATAGCTATAGAGAATTCGAATCCACGAGAAGCTATCAATTCTTGCCAGGTCTTCCACAAGGTCGGAAAGACGAGGCTCAGTGCCAAGGTCCATGCCATAAGCAGTGCTATCTTGCGCCACCAGATTGAGCTCTATCACCCCCTGAGAAGCGAGCCACTCGGCCTCTTGAAGCAGGTCGTGCCGCGGCCGACTGCGGTAAGGACCGCGGATGGCCGGGATGGTACAAAAAGTACAGCGGTTACTGCAACCTTCGGCAATCTTCAGGTAAGCACTGTAAAACGGAGTCGAAAGAACTCGTTGGGTTTTCGAAGTCATCAAAAATCTGGGGGGCTCTAAGCTAAGTCTTTCCCTCTCCCCCTTCTGAAGGTTGGCAAGGAGAGAAGGCAATCGAGCAAACGAACTGGTGCCAACAAAAAGGTCCACTTCGGGCATGGAGTTGGCTAATTTCCGGCCGTAACGCTGGGGCAAGCATCCTGCTACAACCAAGAATTTACACTGTCCTCGCTGCTTGGCTTGAGCCAGTTCCAAAATGGTATCAATGGATTCCTGAGTGGCACTCTCAATAAAACTGCACGTGTTTACCACTATAAGCCGGGCCTCTAGAGGATCCTCTACTGGCTTGTGGCCGCCATTCATGAGAGCGCCCAGAATGACCTCGCTGTCAACCCGGTTTTTCGGGCAACCCAAGCTTTGCAGATAGAAAGTTGTTGGTTCCAAGTCGAAAATCCTATGCTTGTCTTGAAGACTAACTATTAACCGGTGTAAGGAGGCGCGTCAAGCAACGCCAGGTTCTCCAGATGCAAGCCACGTCGCGCCTTTGTAAATATTAAGGAAGCATCGGGGAATGACGCGGAGACGCTGTAAACCGGCGACGCGGAGAAAAAACAAGTTTCTCATACTACCATATCTTCGCCGTGTCACCGTGTCACCGTATCACCGTTTCCTGGTATGGACGGGTACCGGTGTGAGGGGGCAGGTCAAGCAATGCCAGATTCTCCAGATGCAAGCCACCTCGCGGCAGTGTAAATATATGAAAGTATCGAGGAATGACGCGGAGACGCGGTGAACCGGCGACGCGGAGAAGAATCAAGTTTCTCATACTACCATATCTTCGCCGTGTCCCCGTGTCACCATATCACCGTTTCCTGGTATGGACGGGTACCGGTGTGAGGGGGCAGGTCAAGCAATGCCAGGTTCTCCAGATGCAAGCCACCTCGCGGCAGTGTAAATATATGGAAGTATCGAGGAATGACGCGGAGACGCGGTGAACCGGCGACGCGGAGAAGAATCAAGTTTC
>JASFGC010000369.1:0-3911 GCA_050123975.1 Syntrophobacterales bacterium
CGATTTTAACGATTTGAACGGCTGTTTAGTGACACCATGATCGATGCCCATTGTCATCTCTATTCAGATAAATACGATCATGACTTGGATGCGGTGATCCGGCGTGCCAGAAAATATCTGGAGGCAGTGGTAGTATCTGCTGTTGATCCAGAAAGTCTCCGGAAGAGTTTGACCATTCGAAAGAAACATTCTGATTTCATCCATGTGACTGCCGGTGTCCACCCCAGAACTGCAGCGACCCTCAACAAAGAGAAATTAGCCCAGCTGTGGCAAATGATTAAGAATATCAAAGAAGAAATTGTCGCAGTTGGTGAGGTGGGTCCTGATTTCCATCACACCAGGGATCCCCGCTTGCGGCAACGGCAGCTCGGGGTGTTAGAGGAAGCCATGGCGCTGGCCGAGGACTTTCAGCTGCCTTTGGTCATCCATGCCCGACAGGCAGAAGCGGCTGCCCTGGAAGTAGTCGCAGAATGCAAAACACCGGTGCTTTTTCACTGCTTTGCTGGACCGAGGCAGGTGGCTCGGCAAATTACCAGCTTCGGTTTCTACCTGTCATTTTCAGCCATTCTTCTTTTTAGCTCTGAACTGCAAAAGATTGCCAGCGAAATCCCATTAGAACTCATCTTAACCGAAACCGACAGTCCCGCCCTGTCTCCCCGGCGCGACCGTCGCAGGAACGAGCCAGCTTTCCTGGAAATCATTGTCTCCCGGTTGGCGGGTTTACGAAAGCATTCTCAGGAAGAAATAGCCGCCATAACAGCAGCCAATGCCCGTAGATTCTATGGCCTCGATTCTCATGCACGCTCATAATACTTGCCTTTCACGAATACTTCCTGGTAATTTAGTCTATCTGCTCACCATTACCCCACTCCCCATTCGCGTGTGGCAGACTTAACTTTAAGTAAAGAATCCGGACCCAAAGAACCCGGCTTTGTACTGCCCCCTGAGGGGGCTTCCATAGTCTTTCCCCCTAGCGGCAGTCTGCTGGAGTGATGGAGTGGTGGAGTAATGGAGTAATGATAAAGACCAATTCAAATTAAATTCGGGCTTTCATTTTTGCCAACACTCCAATACTCCAATACTCCAGTACTTTAAAACGGCTCGCACCTGCACCGGCAGAGCCATTGAACTCTGACCTGGCCCTAAGGACTAGGTTTTCAATGCTGAATAAAACAAGAACGCACAACTACAACATTTTATCTATGCTGTTGTATAGTTCGTGATGGAGGGATGAACCATGAGTGAAGAACTGAAATCTGGCATGACTCACGAAATGGAACGGCAAGTCACCGAAGATCTGTCGGCGCAAAAAGTTTTTCCCCATGTGCCCAATGTCTACGCCACCCGGGCCATGGTGGGACACTTCGAGGAAGCCTGTGCAGAGATGGTCCTGCCCTATCTTGGCGAAGGTGAGCAAACTGTGGGGATCGGCATGAAGTTCTCGCACATGGCAGCCACCCCAATCGGAATGAATGTGCGCTTCAAAGCCACGCTGATTGAAGTTGATGGCAAAAAGCTTACCTTCGAGGTTGAAGGCTTCGATGAAGTTGACAAAATCGGCGAGGCCACCCATCAACGCTTTATCATCAATGCGGACAAATTCAACGCCAAGATGGCCGAGAAGGCTCAAAACACATAATACCTTACTGCAGAGGGCGCCGAGCTCGCAGAGAAAATGCAATATAAAGCTAAGAAGTGCAGAATCGCGATCTAAGCCTGTTTTTGATTTGACCTAACTACTCCTCTGCGCTCTCTGCGTTCTCTGCGGTTCCATGTGACCAAGGAGGTTGGAAATGACGGTACCTGATTTGGTAAGCCAACTGGATGGTATTCTCAGGCCCAAGAGTGTGGCAGTAATCGGGGCCTCAACCAGTCCTGACAAGCTGGGCCATGAGATCTTGAGAAACATCTTGGACGGCGGCTACCAGGGAGCCGTCTACCCAATAAATCCCAAAGCTGATACCATCCTCGACCTTCCCTGTCACACCAATGTTAAGGAACTCCAGGAACCGCCTGACCTGGCCGTTCTTATCATACCGGCGCGATTCGTACCGCAGGCTATTCAGGATTGTGGGGAAAAGGGTGTAAAGGGTGCAGTGATCATCACCGGTGGGTTTAGTGAAGCAGGAGCCGAGGGTGAGGAACTGCAGCAGCAAACAACTGAAGTAGCGCGTAAATTCGGAGTAAGACTGATTGGGCCCAACTGTCAGGGAGTAAACAATCCACACCATCCAATCTGTGCTTCTTGGCCTTTGCTCACCTACCGCGGCAAGGTGGCGGTCATCTCCCAGAGCGGCACGGTGGGAGCTGCCATGATGGACTGGTTTTCCGAGGAAAAACTAGGTGTTTCCAGTTTTGTAAGTATGGGCAACCGGGCTGATGTGGATGAAGCCGACCTCATTGACTACTTCAACCACGATGAGAACACCGAGGTTATCGCCGCCTACATAGAGGGAATAAAACGGCCTGTCCAGTTCCTGGAGGTAATGGATCGGTTGCAGAAACCCTTGGTAGTTCTCAAGTCTGGTCGTACGCCCAAAGGCAAGGTGGCCGCAGAGTCACATACCAAGGCTCTTGCAGGTGCTGATGCCATTTACGATTCTCTTTTTAGGAAATACAACGTTTGCCGTGCCTATACCATCGAGGAGTTCTATGACTTTGCCAAGGCACTCGCATATCTTAAACCACCAGAGGGTAATACCATTGTCTTCATCACCACCTCTGGTGGCGCTGCAATTCTCGGCACGGATCAGGCGGAGCAGGAGGGTTTGGACACGGCTCCTTTGCCCGCGTCGGTGGTGGACGCAATTACTCCTTTAATACCGGCCCACGCCATTAAAGCAAACCCCATTGATCTTACCGGTGATGGCACAGCCCAGATGTTTGGAGATGTAATCCGAGAAACCCGGGATCACTTTGACACCCTTGGAGTTATTTTTGGTGATCCGGTGGAAGGTGCTTCAGAAGTGGTAACTCCCGGGGCCAATGAACTGGTTATTTTTCTTGGCGGTGCTGATGTAGAGCGTGAGGAACGAGAACGTATGCACCTCAAGGGAATACCGGTATTTCCTACACCGGAGCGCGGGGTTAAGGCTCTGGCTCAGGTCATGGACCGAAAAATTCTCTCTGCCCCGCAAAAACCCACACTTACTCTCGAGGCAACTGGAACCCAGCTGCCACCCCACGAGGCGCTTTCACTGATCGCCGAAAAAGGTTTGGACTGCGCCGCTTTCGCTCTTGCCGACAGCCCTGACAATGCCAGTGCCATTGCCCAAGAGCAAGGATTTCCAGTGGCTCTAAAAATCAGTTCTCCTGACATAGTCCACAAGAGTGATGCTGGTGGGGTGCAACTCAATCTGGACACCCCAGAAGCGGTGGAAAAAGCATACGGAGAACTTCTAGTAAAAGTAAAAGACTCATTCCCCCGGGCCAAGATCGACGGCGTTTTGGTGAACAAGATGGCCCCTGCTGGTCAGGAGGTCATCATCGGGATGAACCGCGATCCCCAGTTTGGTCCGATCATTCTTTTTGGTCTTGGTGGGGTTTTGGTGGAAATTTTTCGTGACGTGGCACTGCGGCACCCCCCCCTGAGCCGAGAAGATGCGCTCGAAATGATCCAGCAGATCAAAGGATATCCTGTTCTGGCTGGGTATCGAGGCCAGCCACCCGTGGACATGAATGCATTGGCCGATTGTCTCCTGGCAGTTGCCGAGCTCGCGGAAGAAAATCCGAAGATCGTAGAAATTGATTTGAACCCGGTGTTTGCCTATCCACAATCCGCCTTGGTGGCAGACGCCAGAATTATCATGAAGGAGGACACTTAACTATTTAGTGGTAACCTCTAGTAATTTTTTGGTAAAATAGATGATGTTCGGTAAAAATGAGAAGAGCAGGCTTACTCGACCGCTACC
>JASFGC010000370.1:0-3909 GCA_050123975.1 Syntrophobacterales bacterium
GACAACCTTGAGAACACCAAAAATCAGGCTGAGGCCCATGGTGGCCATTCCGTAAATGGCACCCAGCACAAGGCCTTGGATCAAATTGCCGCCGAGCTGCTCAAATATCATCCTGTGTAACCCTCTATAATTGAGTTCGCCCTGCTTTACTCAGGCTGAATATAATAAAAATCTCCCCCCTCAGTGGCAGCCACTCAGGGAGTGAGATTTTTATCACGTTTTTAGTTGCTAAAATGTGCCTATGTAATCAGAGCTTACTGTCTTGCTCACTATGTACCTCATTACCTCGGCTTTGCCACCTTCCCTTTAGCCTTTTCAGCAAAGGTTGGCATGGGATAGGCAAACCTGCCGGTCTGGGCTGAGGGAGGCCATACAATAACCCTCTTACCGCCTTGCCACTGGACGTCCACCATGGAATGCCCGATCTGAAGCCCGGTTTTGTCAATATCCCAGCCTCCGTAGAAGGACATGAACTTCAGTTCTCCCAGGGCTTTCCTCACCTTAGTAGTGTCTACGCTATTGGCCTTTTCCACGGCCAAGACATAAGATAGCACAGCAGCACCAGCCTCAGCCGCATGGTAGTCCGGTATCATGTCTTTGCCCAAAGCCTTTTTGAACAGGCTGACAAATTCATCTTGATTTGGACCAATCCACTGCAGACCAAGCTTCTTAGCCCCTTTTTCGGAATAGGTGACGCCGTATTCCCAGTGGGAAGGACCTGTGACGCCTTCCGCCATGCTGGTTAAGGCCTTGTAGTAGGCTGGGATGGTCGCCGCTGCTATCAGCGACAGAGCATTGGTGTCTATGTCTAGATCCGCCATCTGCCGGTTGAAAAGCTGGCCGTCTTCAAAGTGTCCCCCGCCGATAATGAAGTCCGGCTTTGAAGCCTTCAAGGCAGAAAGCAGGGGGGTTAGATCGGTAACCCCTTTGGGGTAGGTGCGCTTGAATACGATCTCGAATCCAAGCTTAATGGCATAATCTTCCGCTCCCGTCATGACCATTTTAGCGAACTCTGAGTCCTCATAGGCCAGGGCGACCGTCTTGGCCTTGGGATCAGTCGCTTTGATCATGTCAAGGGTTCCCTGGTGATAACTGGTCGCTGGACCTATGGTTTGGACTATGTACTTGAATCCCTGCCAGAAGATTTTATTGTTGGCACCTCCGTGATCCATGTAGAGCATCTTGCGACTTTCGGCCACGGGAGCTCCGCGAAGCGTAAGTCCTGAACTATAAGGAGCCATCACTGCATTCACCTTGTCGGCTGTAATCAATCGCGCGATCAGGCTTGTGACAGCTTCTTTCTTGGACTCACAATCGTAGTATTTGTACTCGAGGGGAACCTTCTTTTTGCCTAGTTTGACCCCGCCGTAAACGTTGTTGACCCAGTCGACAATTCCCTTTATTCCGCCTAGAGCCTGTTCGCCTGCCTTGGCATACTTGCCGGAAAGACAGGCAGGATGGCCAATGACGATCTTCTTTGGCGCTGCCATTGAATCTGCCGCAAAAACAAGCGTCAAAGAGGCCACCAAACAAATGAATACAACAAAATACCTATTCTTCATAATCTGTCCTCCTCACGGTTAGTCTTTGTGCGCCATACCCATTGCATATTACTTGGGCTATTTAACGAATAACCCAAACCTTTCCCAGCTTCCACTTTCCCTTTTTTGTCACACAGATAAGTCCCGATTCTTTTCTCTTGGAAACACCAGGACATGAAGGATTGTTTATGATAGGTCTTTATTCTGAGTAATCTAGTAATAGCCTGTAAATAATTGATAATTCTTGCCCTGTCAAGGACCAAATCACTAGTTACTCAATTGACATTAATTGAAATATGATACGTAGGTCTACTTATTAGCTTCGGCAAGACGCTCATAGAACGGGTGTTGTCCCAGTTGAAACAGCTTATCGCTGCCCGGCGGCAAGCGATCCTTACGACCCGTGACCAGGAGCCCGCCAGGAAGAAGCGAATGGTGGAAGTGGTGCGTCAGCTCTTGTTGCAGAGGCTCTGTGAAGTAAGTATACGCCAGGTTACGGCAGAAGATCAGATGATTGCCCGGAAAGGGTGGATCCCATATTAGGTTGTGCTCAACCCAGGTTATCTTATTTGGGAAATCATGGGGTAGGGAAAAGGTCCCGCCCTCGTTGGTACAGTACTTCCGGCGCAGATGGATAGGCATCTCTCGGAAGCTGCTGGCTGGATAGCGGCCTTGCAAAGCTCTTTCCAGACAACGGCTGTCACTATCGCTTGCCAACAAGCGCAACTCATGATCTGAATCGGCAAATCTTTCCTGCCAGAGAATCAGCAGGCTATAGGGTTCTTCTCCGCTAGCGCATCCCGCAGACCAGATACGTAGGGGTTCGCCCTCAGGTAGCCGAGCCAAAACCGCCGGTAGCCAGGTAGCCTCCAGGGCCTCAAATAGGTTGGCATTTCGCCAGAACCGAGAAATGGTGACAGTCAAAAGGGTGGTAAGGTGCCGCCGCTCTTCTCTATTATCGAGGAGGTAATCATGATACTCGCCTAGTGAATGCAGGTTGAGCTCTAGCAGTCGACCGATGATACGTTTTCGGATGGATTTACGGTTGAACCGACGCCAGCGTAACCCAAGTTGAGGTAGGGTGGTTTTAAGAAACTCTTTGTAATTCATTGCAGTTCTTTATCTTTTAGTTTTATTTAGTGTATCATAGGCCCTTAACAGACCCTAGCTCATCTCTGCCTAAGTTTCTTAGAGCAGGTGAAGCTTTTACTCGACAGTGCCTGTAAGACAATCAAGAGGCTGAGGATCCAACATGATTGAGGCCTACAGTTTTGGCAGTATGACTGTCCTGGGAGAAAGTCACCGCAATGATCTCAAGATCATCGACAATCAGATAGTTGGCAACTGGTGGCGCAGGGAAGGACATGCCCTCTATGCTGAGGACATTGACGACATTTTGTACTCCACTGTGGAGACACTTGTTGTGGGTACCGGCGCTTATGGTAGTATGCGGGTTACTGATGAGGCCACAAAGGCTCTAGAGGGACGGGGCATCAAATTGGTGGCCGTTCCCACCAAAGAGGCTGTTACCATCTTTAATACCCTTCATGGCCAGGGCACAAGAGTTGCCGGCGCTTTTCATCTTACATGTTGAAGTCTCTCAAAAAAAATGAGAAGTTCATAAGCTCTCATCTGTGCAATTCGAAGATCATCGAAAATACGCTGCAAGAACCTTCCACTTTAGCCGAGGAGGTAGATCCATTACGAAGGGTTGTAAATACGTACTGCGCCTCATCATTGTACTAGGGATCTTGGCCCTCGTGTCTCCTCTGGCTGCCTTCGCCTCCAGGACAATTCAGGTGGGCATTATTTTGCCTCTCACAGGTGATCGAGCAGATTTTGGCGAAATGGAAAAACAATCATTCGACATGGCCTTGGAGGAGATTAATGGTATGGGAGGAGTTAAGGGCAGGAAACTTGTTTTTCTTTATGAAAACGATAGCGGTAAGCCCGAAGTGGGTCGTTTGGTAGCGCGAAAGCTTATTACCGAAGATAGGGTGGTTATGTTGGGCGGCGGTTCTTTCAATTCCGTTACCTATGCAGTGGCTGAAGTGGCCCAGCAATACCGACTCCCTTTTTTGATAAACACTGGGGCAGCGGATAAGATCACCGAACAAGGTTGGGACTATGTTTTTCGTCTCAGTCCGCCAGCAAGCGAGTATGTCAACGGCCTTGAGAGCTTTCTTGCACAGGTGGTGCAACCGCAGACCGCAGTAATCATCCAAGAAAATTCCATATATGGCAGGAAAAGCGCCGACTTTTTCAAAAAAAGCTGTAAAAACCTCGGTATCGATGTGCTGATGGTGAAAACCTACAGGCAAGGTGCCCGCAATTTCAAGCCGATCTTGTCCAGGGTGAAAGAAGTGAA
>JASFGC010000371.1:0-3906 GCA_050123975.1 Syntrophobacterales bacterium
ATAACTGCAGCTTCAAGAATTGCAGATGAAGAGGAGATATTCTTAAGGCTTTCTGAAGAAATAGACAGAATTATAGAAAACGCCCTTTAACCCTCAGGGGTTGAGCTCGGCGGGTGGTGGTGCCAATGGTCGATGGCGTTGGCGTAATAGGTTAAGACGCCCAGCGATTCACTGTCAACCCTGAGGAGCCCTTCTGATTCAACAATCAAGTGTCTTAGCTTCAGCATGTTCAATGCAGTGTTGATAGTATGCTCACCGGATCTCTTTGAGAGATAAACGCGCGCTCCTTTCGCTTGTAATTCCTCAATGAGGCGATGTACATAAGCTTTCACATCAAATTCACTCAACCACTCCTCGGGATTTTCAAGAAAAACCGTAGCCACCAAAGACACTGGTAGCACAGGGACAATCTGCTCAATAGAAGCCATCAAGCCTTTGCACAGTTTCTCAACTTCCAAAAATCTTGTTTTACGGTCTAGCCTGCTAAAAGAAAAATCATGTTCTTTGCAATATTCCTGGGCGGAAATCGGTGGGCCAAAGTTGACACAAGCGTACCCAAAGCGCTGCCACTTATTGCGAGCCATGAGCCACAGGTTACGCCAAGTGAACCAGATGGTAGTTTTCATAACAAAAAACATACTTCGTTTTTTGGCGGTGGGATCCAAGGCTCGCAACAACGTCCGGTCCTCTAAGGTTCGGTCATAATTGAGCCCCACCGGGACAAAGACAATATCTCGATCCTTTTCCGGCCTAAAGTTGCGTAACATATAATCCATGAACCCCAGTTTGGGCTGCTGTAGCCTGCCATCACGGCTAAGCCTGCCTTCGAGAAAAACAGCCTGACAAACCCCTTCTTTGGTAGACATGTTGATATAACGCTGCAACACCAGTCGATACAAGGGATTACCCGAATTGCGTCGAACAAAATACGCACCCATTGCCTTGATCAACGTTTGCAAGGGCCAAATTTTTGCCCACTCGCCAACAGCATAAGAGAGTGTGGTTCGCTCAGCAGCCAGAAATGCCACCAGGATATAGTCCATATTGCTGCGGTGATTCATCACGAATACCACAGTGGAATCAGGATTCACCGAGGCATATTGATCGTCCGAGTAAAGGCCAATGCGTACCCAGTAAAGTGCGCGCGCAACTTTCTTTGCCAGCCAGTACGCGATGCGAAAATAGACATAGGCATTGAATGAGGGCACGATTTCCTTGGCGTAGCTCTGGATTTCCGCCTGCACAACCTCACGGGGCGTACCAGTTTCCTGCGCGTGGGCCTGCATTGCTTCGATGACCTTGGGGTCGTAGACCAACCGATCAATCAATACTTGCCGCTTGGTAAGCTGAAAAGGTCTGATTTCGATGTCCAGGCGGGAGCCGATTTCATCGAGGACGCGATTAATTCGCCGTCGCAGAAACCAGCGGACACTGGGAATCATAACGCGGTCCAACACCGCCCATGCAGTAATCGCAAGCAGCAGCAGAAAGATCCAGATTGGTAAAGTGACTTGACTCGTCATCTTGCAAGCCTGTCAAAAAGAAAGGTGTTGGAGGCTTTTATACCTATCAGGCAGAAAGAATGGTTGTCAAGAAAGCAGGTGAAAGACGCAGAGGGCATGGAGAGAAAATTTCGAATTGCGAATTGCGGATTGCGAATTTGAAAAAACATAGAGCATAGAGCATAGGGTAAAAAAAATTCAAATTTCGAATTGCGAAACTGGGAACCCGCCCGAAGGGTGGGAGTCCGAAGGACAAATTCGAATTGCGAATTGTAACTTAAAGTGAATGAAGCGAAGCTTATACAGTTCTCAGCTGACCGCTGACAGCTGAAGGCTGATAGCTAATATGGACAGGCTAAACCGACTAAACTGGCAAAACTGGCTCAACACACATTGGGCAGAGGGCATAGAGAAGTAATTTCGAATTGCGAATTTCGGATTGCGAATTTGAAAAAGCATAGGGTGTGGAGCATGGAGATAAAGCGCGAAAGGCGAGAAAGGGGAGATCGTTTGGGATTGCGAATTGCGAAACTGGGGCCCCGCCCGCAGGGTGGGAGTCCGGAGGACAATTTTAACTAACAACAGATGAAGCTACGTTCATACAGTTTTCAGCTGACCGCTGACCGCTGAAAGCTGATAGCTATTTATGCTTAAACCTTATCTCCTACCCGGTTCGTCTCTCCAGAACCGGTAGCGTAAGACCTTATAGCCATTCCTAAATTGAATATCCTCTAAAAACACTTTCACGTTGGCTTTCACATCATGGCAAATCTTCTTATTGGCCTTATGAAGTTGCTCTGAAAGCGGCAAGTCACGAGCCACTTCAACCGTATAATAATCGGAGTCTTGTTTTGCAGTAACCATATTTAAATTCCCTCCTCAGTTGGGAAGATAAGATTGTTCTTAAAATATCTCCCCTCAGTTATTAGTCTGCCACAAGATGCAATTTGTTTCACTTTTTATTTAAAAAAACAAAAGATTGAACATTCACCACAGAGGCACAGAGGACACAGAGGAAGGTAGTTTTTCCCTGGCCGGGAGACGACGGCCAGGGAAAAGAGCTCCGCCTGCGGCGAAAGCTCTTTAGCCCGGCTGCAACCGCTGACATCAAACCAGCGGTGCACTAGATCGTGCCCGAAGGGCTGCGATCTTTTCTCCGCGCTTCGCTTGGAGTCCCACCCTTCGGGTGGGTTCCCAGTTTGCCCGATCAGAGGCCTGTCCCGCTGAGTAAGCGGGGCTCCCGATCGGGAAAAAAAATACTCTCTGTGCTCTTAATGTCTCCGTGGTTAGCAAAAGCATCGACAGTATGTGAAGCTAAAGGAATTGATGCAAAGTAAAATCATCAGAGATGCTCAGAAAAGGTCACGATTATTTCATCCCTCCTGATTGCATCGAGAACACTGAGGACTTAATTTGACTGAGTAAAGCAAGATAGTACGAATATTTCCTGAATCACGTCAAAAAATCAGAGGCAGTCCATTTGATACAAATGGAACAGCATGGAAAAATATGGGGGAGAAGAAAATGACAATAAAAGCGTATGCGGCACAAACGGCTGGGGGACAACTAGAACCCTTTGAGTACGATCCTGGAGATCTCGCAGCGAACCAAGTTGAAATTGACATCAGCTCTTGTGGCATCTGTCATAGCGATCTGAGCATGTTGAACAACGACTGGGAAATGACCGAATACCCATTTGTACCTGGTCATGAAATCGTAGGAAAAATTGGCGCAGTGGGTGAAAGGGTCACGCATCTCAAGCCAGGGCAGACCGTTGGCCTCGGATGGTTTTCTGAGTCATGTATGACCTGCAGCGAGTGCATGTCTGGAAAGCACAACCTCTGTGCCACCGCTGAAGGCATAATCGTTGGCCGTCACGGCGGCTTTGCCAATAAGGTACGGGCGCACGAGGGCTGGGTTATTCCGTTGCCTGAGGGCATCAACGTTGCCACTGCGGGACCCCTTTTCTGTGGCGGTATCACTGTGTTTAACCCCATAGTCCAGAACAACATTCAGCCCACCGACCATGTTGGTGTCGTCGGCATCGGCGGTTTAGGCCATATGGCCCTCCGCTTTCT
The DNA here is from genome assembly GCA_050123975.1 of Syntrophobacterales bacterium. Lineage (GTDB taxonomy): Bacteria > Desulfobacterota > Syntrophobacteria > BM002 > BM002 > BM002. The sequence goes on from JASFGC010000371.1 coordinate 3,581, forward strand.
TCGGGCCTGGGGTTGTGAGGTCACCGCTTTTTCCACCAGTCCGGAAAAAGAAGCTGAGGCCCGCGAGCTTGGGGCTCAAAATTTTGTCAACTCCAGAGATTCTGAAGCCCTCGCCTCTCTGGCAAACTCCTTCGACATGATCCTGGTGGCGGTCAATGTGGAGCTCGATTGGGACGGTTACATCAGCGCCCTCCGTCCACAAGGCAAACTTCACATTGTCGGGGCGGCTCCTTCAGTATCGGCTGCAGTTTTTCCGCTTATTATTGGCGAGAGATCAATTGGCGGCTCTCCGCTGGGTAGCCCGGCCACCACCGCAACCATGCTCG
>JASFGC010000372.1:0-3892 GCA_050123975.1 Syntrophobacterales bacterium
AAACTCAATAGGAGTGGAAGGAAGGAGTTCGATATGAAAGATAAACGTAATTACCACCTTGAGGTGCAGGAACATATTGATTGTTTTGCAAACACGGATCCGCTGAAGGAAATGTCTGAAATTAATGGGGATGCGGACAAAGACCAGGCTGCCTTAAAATGGATGGCCCTGGCAGTATTGCACGGTATTAATTACAACGCCAAAAAGGTTTCCCTCAGAACCACAGCAGACGGTACGACCACCGTGCAAGCCAAGTATCGTAAGGCGGACTTGCCATCGCCTGGTGGGGACATAGGCCGCAATGTCATAGAAGCGGTGCGTCAGATTACCCATTTTGAGGGTGACAAAGGTAAAGGTCCATTGGCCCTTGGCGTTCGCAATGATAGCCTCGAAATCGGTGTCAGCGTCAAACGCGACGAGCACGGGGAGACGGTTACCTTTAAGTTTCCAAAAGACAGGTAATCAAGACAGTCAGTTGTCCGTAGTTTAAAAGAGCATAGCGCATAGAGCATAGCGCATAGCGTAGTGTTTAAAATAGAGAATTGCTATGCGCTTAGCGCTCTGCGCTTTGCAGCGAATTGAATGAGCTCAACGGACAACTGACTAAGTGTGAAAGGAGACAGGATGAGTAGCAAGATCGAGGAGCGAATAAAGGCATTGGAGGTGGCTCTCAACAACGAATCCAGGGAAAGGGATTTTTATTTAAAGCACGCTGAGAGAACGAAAAACTCTTTCGGGAAAATGATGTTCCAATCCATTGCCAATGATGAAAATGAGCATTACCAGCGAATACTAGAACTTCACAAGAAATTGCAGGAAGAGGGGAAATGGCCGGAGACCATACCCATCAAGGTCAAGGGCACTGATATGAAATCAATTTTGAAAAAAGTTGTGGAATCTGTTGATACATCTGCTCAAGCTGACACCGATGACATGGAGGCGGTACAGATAGCCATTGATTTTGAAACCCGAGGGGAGAAGTTTTACCGTGATCTACGCGACAGCGTCGACAACCCTGTAGAGAAAGAGTTCTATGGCATACTTGCTTCTATGGAGAGGGAGCACCGCCTCTCGCTGGAGGATACCCTGGACTATTTTAAGGATCCTGAAGGCTGGTATCGGATGAAGGAAGGACGTCATTTGGATGGGGCGTAACAGGGGATAGGAGTTAGGCACGTCATTCCCCCTGTGAACCTAAGCGCAGCCAAAAGCCACCCTCAATTTCTTGTGGGTGGCTTCTTTTCTCCGGAAAAATCCTTAATTCTACCTCGCTAATTGCAGAGATTGGGTTCGTCATGGATTTCAACTGTCAAAGATGTGGCAGATGCTGTAAAGAGATAGGAATTCCCTGGACTGGATTGGATCCTCATCTTGTTTCCGATTATCTCAATATGGAACTCCATGACTTTCTGGATTCCTATGGTTATGCGGTTAACGAATACACTGGTGAAATTGAACACGCAGAACTTGGCGTAACACCCTGCCCATTTCTGAAATGGGATAAGCAGAAAGCTATTTGTGAGATCTACCCAGTAAGACCGTGGATATGTAAAAATTATCCAGGCCCTGGGACGAGATGCCGAAATGGTCAGAAGGGATTTTGACTAGGGCTGGCACGTCTTTAATCCTCCGGGGTAACCTTCCAGCCTCTTTCTCGCTTCAGCTTGCCCCGCTGCTTTTTCTCGTCGACGCGCTTTTGTTTCGCTGCAGATGGTACTTTCGTTGGTTTTCGTTCGGGCCGCTGTTCCAAAGCTTGCTGAAGCAACTGGACAAAGCGCTCAAAGGCAAGCTCCCGATTTGCTGCTTGGCTGCGGGTTTTTTGTGAGACAACCCGTAGTACACCCTGCTTACTAATTCGAGTGGCCAGCCGAGCAAATATAAGCTCTTTCTGTTCTGGAGTAAGACTAGGTGAGTTGGCCACGTCAAAGCTCAGAGTTACTCGAGTGCTTACCTTATTAACGTGTTGGCCGCCCGGACCACTGCTGCGGGAAGCGGTGAAACTCAGCTCACCTTGGGGAATCGAGAGTTGATCAGTTATCTGGATCATAGAGACAATATAGCATATTAGTGAACGGGTAAGGGGTAAGCAGTAAGCGGTGAGCGGGAAAAAAGAATCCAGGAGCCAGAATTGAGGTTTCAGGTTTCAGGTGTCAGGAAAAACAGACAGAGAATCTAAATCCCCATCTATCTCAAATCCGCAATCCGAAATTCTTTCCCTTGATTTCTGATCTCTGATCGTTTCTCACCGCGTCTCCGTGTCACCGAGTCTCCGCGTCATTCCTCTCCCCGCTGTGCCTAGTGCTTAGTTCCTAGTTCCTAGTGTCTAGTTTTCATTTCTGCCCGCTGCCTGCTGCGAGCTTTTTTCTGCCTTCTTGCCCTCCGCCTTCCGGGCGCGTATAAGCTCGGGGGCCAATTCGTCCTGCTCGGTTTGAAGTTGCAGGAGCACGATGGCAGTGATTACCACTACCCCGCCGAGGATTTGCAAGGGCTCGAGGACCTCGCCGAGAAAGAGATAGGCGATGAACCCTGCTGAGATCGGCTCCAGGGTTGCCGTTATCGAGGCACGGGTTGAGCGGATGTAATTAATGCCAACGAAATAGAGGCCAAAAGGAATGGCGGTGCCCATAAATGCGATGTATAGGAGCCCGAGCCATTGCGGCAAAGTGAATCCAGCCCACAAGTAGTGAAAGGGAGGATAGAAAATGTACCAGGGGATTGCTGAGAACAGGAGGGCATAGAACAGCACGGTCCAGGGAGAATAGCGGTGCATGGCTCGTTCTCCCAACAAGGCATATCCCGCGTAGCACACTGCCGATGCCAGTCCCCACAGTATTCCTGCCCGGTTCAGTTGCAACAGCTGGAGGTTGTATGCACCCACCACCAAGTAGCAACCGGCAAATGAGAGAAGCAGGGAGAGTAACTTAGACACGGTCAGCCGTTCCCTCCAGAAAAAGATGGAATAAAAAGCCACCATGATTGGCGCCAGATATTGCAGGAGTATGGCCGCCGCCACCTGGATTTTACTGATGGCAGTGAAGTAGGTGAGTTGAACCAGGGCCATGACGACGCAGCCCAGGAATATGAAGAATCCGATATCTTTGGGTTGAATTCGAAAAAGATGCCTGGAACGGATTCCAAAGAAGACGGCGAGCAACAGTGATCCAAAGGTCGCTCGAACCTGGACGACATCCAGAGGAGTAATCCCACCAGCAAAAAGCCCCTTCCCAATTGTTCCCGATGCAGCCCACAAGATGGCTGCGGCTATCACACACAGGTAGCCTTTTGTGGCACCAGTGACCACAGCACTCCTTGAAGTCAGACTGGGCGTTTCTAGAGAAACTTCGTCAGGGTTTCGCTTCATGCGATCACTTACTCCTTGTCCACCAGTACTATGTACAGTTGGTCATTTAGCATTTGTCATTCACTCTTGATAGAAACATTTTACAAAATGCGAAATTGACGATTCGGTTTTTTGTTGCTGCAGCCTTTAGCGTGGACCTATAGCACCGGTGGTACAGATGGTCAATGTTCAATGTAGCCGTAGCCCCCACGAGTCTTTTTAGATTCTATTACAACGGGCTAGGTTTAACTGGCACGATTCTAGCAGCCCCGTTACGATTAGGCTTTAGGATGTTGGTCGAGTTGACCCGACATTCCTTGTGGAAGGGATGCAGCATGAAGGCTAGGCTATTATTTTTCTTCATTCTACTCGTGACACTAAATAGTTGTTCCATCACAAAACCTGATGAGGCACCATCGCCAGACCGCATTCGATACCTTCGCCTACAGGAACTCATTGGCCGTATCGGTTCAGCGGACTTCCATCTTGTCCAAGAAGAGAGGATGTACCCGTTTACCTATGTATTTCGTAAGGCTGAGGGAGGGGAGATTA
>JASFGC010000373.1:0-3891 GCA_050123975.1 Syntrophobacterales bacterium
TAAGCGGCTTCAGCAAGGATGATATTGTCGGGCGGAATTTTCGTGTTCTCAAGAGTGACACACATGACGAGGATTTTTACAAGGAGATGTACAGAACAATCAGCAGTGGCGAGGGGTGGGCTGGTCGGATAGGCAATAGGATGAAGGATGGCTCCCTTCGTCAATTTGAGACCACAATTTCGCCCATTCGGGACGACTCTGGATCCATTGTAAGCTTTGTATCCGTCAATCGAGATGTGACCCAGGAAGTGGCTCTGGAGGCCCAATTGCTGCAGGCGCAAAAGATGGAAGCAGTGGGCACTCTGGCTGGCGGCATTGCTCACGATTTCAATAATTTGCTTCAGGTTATTCAGGGCTATACCGAGGTGCTTCTCCATGGAGTAAGTGAAGACCCGTCGCACCGGGAAGCACTCCAAAAGATCCACCGTTCAGCCAAGAGAGGTGCTGAACTCACCAGCCAGTTACTTACATTCAGTCGGAAAGTGCAAAGCGAAAGGCGGCCACTCGATCTGAACCAAGAGGTGGAGCAGGTCAGGAATCTTTTGGATCGAACTATTCCAAAAATGATAGAGATAGAGCTTCACTTGGATAAGACTCCGGCAATTATCAGTGCCGATCCTGTTCAAGTGGAACAGGCGCTTATGAACCTGGCAGTGAATGCTATGGACGCCATGCCCGAGGGCGGGAAAATCATCATCGAGACTGAGAGAGCCACCCTCGATGAGGAATTTTGCAGGACACACTTGGGAGCAAGACCAGGCGAGTATGTCTTATTGACCATCTCAGACACTGGCCACGGCATGAACAAAGAGATCCTCGGTCATGTTTTCGAGCCATTCTATACAACCAAGGAAGTTGGAAAGGGAACAGGTTTGGGATTGGCTACGGTCTACGGCATAATAAAGACCCACGAGGGCTACATTTTGTGCTATAGCGAACCCGACATTGGCACGACATTCAAGATTTACTTACCTGCCCTGGTACAGAGTGGGCATTGGAGGGAAGCAGGAGAAGACCAGTTCAAGGGGGGTGATGAGACCATCTTGTTGGTGGATGACGAACAGTATATCAGAGAGCTGGGAGTGGAGTTGTTAACTGATGTTGGCTACGAGGTTCTTACGGCCACCGATGGAGAAAACGCCGTAGAGCTCTACCGGAAGGAGCAAAAAAGAATTGATCTCGTCATTCTGGACCTGGTGATTCCTGGAATGGGCGGCAAGAAATGTTATGAGGAAATTCTCAAAATAAATCCCCTGGCAAAGATTCTTATCGTCAGCGGCTATTCCGTTAACGGTCCCGGACAAGAAGCCATGGAGGCCGGGGCCAAGGGATTTATAGGCAAACCTTTCGATGTAAGCAATATGCTCATCACAATTCGCAATATCCTCGATGAAGGGTAAAAAGTTTAGGAATTACGGCATTTAGGAATTTAGGAACTGAAGATTTCTCTGCACACTGTTCAGATTTCAGATTCTCTGATTCTTTTTCCTGACACCTGACACCTCTCATTCCCCAATCCGCAATCCCAAATCGTCCCTCCCTTTATTCCCACGTTGCAAATAGGAATTATCTGTTATAATAGTGAAAACCTGATGTGAGATGTGCAATGTATGATCTATACATTGAGGAATTGCGAATTAAGGGATTAAGGAATTGAGCCTGGTCCCGAAAAACCCCTTAGTGCCATGATCCCACATCTAAAATTCGCAATTGTCCTTTGGACTCCCACCCTACGGGCGGGTTCCCAGTTTCGCTATCATCTCCCTATGCTCCATGCTCTATGCTCTATGCCTACTCACATCTTCAAATACTAATAGAGGTCATAGTATGAAAGACGAGACTCTAACGGCAGGTTGCGACGCTGCTGGTTTGCAGCCGCAAACAACCGAAGCGTGCTGAGGCCCCGAGACCTTCCCCGGTGGGGAAGTGGTGGATGAAAAGGCTACTTGGTTCAAGGGTTGGAAAGAGACTCCTGTGGGCAAAGTTGCCACTATTTCAACGCACATGGGATTGAAAGACAAGCTAGGCGGCTGTCGAGTAAGATGGGGTATCAGGAGAATGCACTACACGGTTCCGGCCGTATTATACGCTGTTGGCGAGCCCGATTCTGACTCTCCGGTCTTAGTTACTGCAAACTACAAGCTCAGTTTCGATCTGCTTCGTCGTGAACTATCTGGGAGGAATCTTTGGTTGTTGGTGTTGGAGACCTTTGGCATCAACGTTTGGTGCGCTGCCGGGAAAAGGACATTTGGAACCTCTGAACTGGCGAATCGTATCCGCAAGGTTCAGTTGGAGAGAGTCGTCAACCACAGAAGCATAATCTTGCCCCAGCTTGGAGCTCCTGGAGTGGCTCGGCATGAGGTGAAAAAGGCAACGGGGTTCCGGGTGAGGTATGGACCGGTGAGGGCTGCTGATTTGCCCCAATACCTGGACAATGGCCAGAAGGCTACCGAGGAGAGCAGGCGAATACGATTTTCACTCTGGGATCGTCTGGTCTTGACTCCAGTGGAGTTGGTGACTGCTTGGAAAGCTTCACTTGTGGCGCTGCTTTTTGTTTTTTTTCTGAGCGGATTGGGGCAGGATGGGTTCAGCTTCACCGGAGCTCTTTCACGGAGTTTTACACCGGGGCTTACGTATCTGGGAGCGCTGCTGATGGGGGCAGTGGTTACTCCGGCTCTCCTCCCCTGGATTCCTGGCAGGGCTTTTTCTCTCAAGGGTGCCCAGGTGGGATTGCTGTGGGCATTGTTGCTCACCCTTACTCTTGCATCAAACTGGAGCGGAACGAGTCTTGTTGGCTTATTTCTCATTGCGCCGGCACTAACTGCATATTTTGCCATGAACTTCACCGGCTGTAGCACCTTCACCTCCCTTTCTGGTGTGCAAAAAGAGATGCGCATTGCCGTGCCGGTGATTATCTTATTAACTGTGTCAGGCGGAGCCGTCTTACTGGCGGGTAGGATCTTGTGAGGAAAAGATGGACTTTCGTTATCTGAAAGATGTAGTCACGCTCGAGTTGGACAGTGACAAGTGTACCGGCTGCGGCCTGTGCACCCATGTGTGCGGTCACGCTGTCTTCGTCCTCAATGGTGGAGTTGTGGAAATCTTGGACAGAGACGGTTGCATGGAGTGTGGGGCGTGTGCCATGAACTGTCCGGTGGAAGCTGTCACCGTGCGGCCAGGAGTAGGCTGTGCCTGGGCCATATTCAACGATTGGTTTAAGAAAACTGGAGTTAGTGAGCATCAGACAGCATGCAGCGGGAAATAATAACTAGGGACTAAACACTAGGCACTAAGAACTACAAGCCCTCCCCATGCCTAGTAGTCTTGAAACGGTGAGGAGTTAAGAGGCAGATATTAGAATTGTGGAGCAAGAGGAATAAAGCGCAAGGCCAGGTAATGAGGGGTGAAAAAAACCTCTCTTATGCCCTGGGCCTTGAGCCTTGCGCCCTGCGCCCAATTGCTTTTTCGCTATGCGCTCTGCGCTTTGCGCTAAGCGATTTTAAGGAGCTGATATGGAAACCAAGACATTATCGATACCAAATATCTCCTGTGGGCACTGTGTGATGAGTATCAAGAAAGAGCTCAGTGAGATGGATGGCGTTGCCAGCGTGGAAGGAGACCCTGCGAGTAAAAGTGTCACCCTGGAATGGGATGCGCCGGCCACTTTGGAGAAAATTAAGGACACGCTGAAGGAGATCAATTATCCTGCCGCCGAATAGCGGGCATTTCTGCCCGCCTCAGTTGTCCGTTGCATTAGTAGCAAGGAGCAAGGAGCATGGAGTAAAAATTCTAGTATTAAACGCTGTGCGCTCTGCGCTTTTCGCTATGCCACAAACGTAGTGAGTTAACATGTCCAGCGAAAATGTCATACTGCCCATAACCGGAATGAGT
>JASFGC010000374.1:0-3890 GCA_050123975.1 Syntrophobacterales bacterium
CAGGCAGGCATGGCGGAGGTGGGGACCACACCAGCTGCCGCTGAAGCACCACCTATGGCAACCCCGGATCTCGGTCCAGAGGAGACCGTGGTGGTGCAGGAGGTCTCTCAGTCTAAGCCCAGTCTTGGCCGCTACGAGATTCTAGAAGAACTGGGTCGTGGTGCCATGGGTATAGTCTATAAAGGGCGCGATCCCAAGCTAAACAGGGTGACGGCTATTAAAACCATCCGCTTTACAGATGACTTCGATGAAGAGCAGGCAGCTAAAATCAGAGAGCAATTTTATCGAGAGGCTGAGGTGGTGGCCAAACTTTCTCACCCCAATATTGTCACAATTTATGATGTGGGGGAAGATTTGGATCTCTCATATCTTGCCATGGAGTACCTGGAGGGAGAAAGTCTGGAAGGATTTGCCCGCAAAGATAATCTCATGCCGATTAGACAGGGCATTGATGTGACAGCGCAGGTCTGTGATGCTCTTGCCTACGCGCACAATCACGGTATTGTGCATAGAGATATTAAGCCTGCCAATATTATGATTCTAAAAAATGGGCTGGTGAAGGTCACCGATTTTGGCATTGCCCGCGCAACCGCCAGCTCCAAGACTCGCACCGGCGTGATCAAAGGAACACCTTATTATATGTCGCCCGAACAAATATCAGGAATGAAGGTAGACGGCCGTTCTGATATTTTTTCTCTAGGAATTGTTTTCTACCAGTTGCTGACTGGTGAGCTGCCTTTTGGTGGAGAAAACCTGGCAGCCATCATGTATCAGATTACCACGGTGGAGCCAGAGCCCCCCACGACACATAACCCCAAGATCTACAAGGCGGCTGTGGCTATCCTTAACCGGGCCCTGGAGAAGAGTCTGGAGTCGCGCTACCAGAATGCCAAACAAATGGGTGACCATTTGCGCCTTCTGGCCCAGAAGCTGGACGAGCTCAAAGGGAAAGCAAAAGCGTCGGAAGGGTAGTAGTAGCTAGTCAGTAGTCCGTTGTCAGTGGTCAGTTGCAGAAAGGGTATGGCGCACAGAAATTCAGCAGACAGCAGGCAAAGGTTAGAGGAAAGAATTTCAAATTGCGAAAACGCCAATTGACTTAGCTTCTAAAAGATCCCTTCTCCCTTCGTAAACCTTGTAACATATCGTCGAACCCGTCATTCCGGACGAGTCCGCTTAGGCGGGCGAGATCCGGAATCCAGCGAGAGTCCAATGATAGCATTTGATCTCTAGTTCCCCGCCTTCGCGGGGATGTTGTCTGGATCCCGGCTCGCGTCCCGCTTTGCGGCACTTGGCCGGGATGACGGTCTGCAACACAGGGCCTGTCACCACAACGGACGACGGACTACGGACAACTGACGTGATTTAGTATGCCGTAACCTGGAATCCCTCCTTGCCAGGGTGATCACTCGCCACCGTTTCCAGAGAAGTGAGGTTCAATTCTGCACGCCACTTCTTGAGGTTGTCATTTCTATGTCCCCGGATATCGGCCAGCTGATGCGGTGCAGCATGGATGCGCAACCGCTGTGACTGAAGACTGGAGTTCTTCAAAACTGGCGTAATGCGGTCACTCCAGATAGAAGAAAGCACCAATTGTCCAAAGGCGGGATGATAAGGTCCGGCAACAATGCGTCCAGGTTGCTCCAGGGTAGCGCTTGGTTGCAGACCCATCCTGATGACGGGGATACCAGCAGAGGCAAAACGTTGTTTGGCCTCCTTGCACCAGTCTACCGCCTGCGTTAAAGACAGTGGCCTATAATGGCCTTTGCGATAGAGGTGCTCCAATGGAGTGGAGGATAACACCACGGTTGGATAAAGGCGAACAAAGCTGGGACTCAAAGCAATACTCTTATCAACAGTTCGGAGAAAAGTCTCTCGACTATCTCTGGGTAGGCCTGGCATCAGTTGAAGACCCATCTCAAAGCCGTGTTGTTGCACCTTTAGAGCTGCTTCATATACCTCTCTGCTGGAATGTCCCCTCCCTGCAGCTTTGAGTACACTGTCGCAAAGACTCTGGGCCCCAAGCTCAATGGTTTTTACGCACATGAGTTTTAAGAAACGTAAGTTGCTTGCCTCAATGGCATCAGGCCGAGTGGACAACCGGAGGGAATGTACCAGACCTTGTTCGAGAAATTCCTGAACGGATTCGAGAAAGAGACGCTGGCGGGCTTCGGGTAAGAGTGTAAAAGAGCCTCCATAAAAAGCTACTTGGACGGGATAGCGGCCACCGTTGTCCAGGTAATTCACCACATGTTTGCGGATTGAGTTCGGGCTCCAGGAAGCCTGAGATGCGCCACTGATTGTCGGCTGGTCACAATAGACACACCGGTGCCGACATCCTTCTTGGGGGATAAAGATTGGTATAATGAGTGGCTTCTGTTTCATTGGAGGTGGTCCCAGTAACGAGCTAAACTGCACAGGCACTATAGTGAAAAACTCGAAATCCGAATATCGAAACTGGGGACCCGCCCGCAGGGTGGGGAGTCCGAAGGACCAATTTCGAATTTGTTTCGTGCTTCGGATTTAGAATTTCGAATTTATCCCTTTGAGTACTGTATTAAAATCTCAGCAGTTCAATCTTTCGTTTTGTCACCTTCTCCTTCAATCAACTTCAGGGCTCTGCCAGCGGCCTTTTGCTGGGCAGATTTTTTGGTGGGCCCAGAGCCCAAGGCAAGAAGCTGATCCTTCAACCAGACGCTCACTCGGAACCTTTTGTCATGATCAGGACCCTCTTCAGCCTCCAAACGATAGTGGGGCACTGTTTTTTCGCGACTCTGAAGTACTTCTTGCAAGCGCGTTTTATAATCTTTGCCCAGAGCGTGTGGCAGATCCTCCTCCTCAGAGAAGAAGCGAGCGAAATGAGACTCAACCATACTCATGAGAATGGCCAGCCCTCCATCAAGATAGACGGAGGCCAGCATGGCTTCATATGCATTGGCTAGGAGGGAAGGCTTGTGGCGGCCGCCGCTGAGTTCCTCACCTTTGCCCAAATGTAAGGCCGCTCCCAGATTAAGTTCCTCTGCAACGAGAGCCAGCTGTTTTTCGTTGACGATGCCGGCCCGGAGCCGAGAAAGTTTACCTTCATCGTAATGCGGAAAGCGTTCAATCAACATGTGACTGATAGCTAAGTCCAGGGCGGCATCGCCCAAAAATTCCAAGCGCTCATTGTCTGTCAGCTGCAAATGCGGATTCTCGTTCACATAAGATCGATGCAAGAGCGCATTACGAAGCAAATTGGGATCGCGAAAGGTATAGTTGATGCGATTTTCCAGCTCTGTAAGCAGTATGTCACTATCGTTTTCTGTCATTCTCTGATTTGAACCTTCGAGTAGAACCGTGTAGACCTATTGTAGACTGCAATATTGCTCAATGAACCATTCAAAGTCAAGGACGAGGTCGCAAAGCGCACAGCGCAGAGCGCAGAGCGTTTAAGGAAATAAGTAGGAACAGGATTCCCGTTGAGACAAGAGAGATTACGATCTATGTCTGGTCGTAAGCGGAACGTGCTCTTGCAGGATAATTTTGTTCTTTTACGCTATGCGCTCTGCGCTGTGCGCTTTGCGACACTAAGATTGACAAGCAAAAGGGCATGAGGTATAAAACAAGCCTCATTTTATGCCACAACTGCCAGGAAACTGGCAGTTTGTCTTTTTAGTGAAGGGGCGATGCACTTATGGCTGAAACACTTGGTCGCCAGATACTCAACGGTGAGGGGATAGATGAAGCGCTGGACCAGATGGCTGCTTCCATCTATGAAATGGTGGATGATAAGGATAATCTGGTTTTGGTTGGCATCCGAACGGGTGGAGTCTATTTGGCCAATCGGATCCATGAAAAGATCCAGGTAAAGACCGGCCAGGATGTTGCCGTTGGTATATTGGACATAGGTCTTT
>JASFGC010000375.1:0-3880 GCA_050123975.1 Syntrophobacterales bacterium
ACAATTAAGAACCGAAGGATAATAATAAGATTACGAAGGGAGCCTATCAGGGGTGGGCACAGAAACTGCGTCCCCGGAGTGCCGCGCCACGTTACGAAAAGACGGCTAGGCACGCAAAGGCGTGCCCCAGGAGGCGTTGCCGCTTCCAGATTCTGTCTGGAAGAAGAGCAACCCCGGTCGCCATCAGAGCCCCGGCCCTCTTGAGTGACCGTAAAGCGGCTGGGTAGCGTTCAGAGTCCACCCGTAGACCTGGGCGCGAGAGTCCTACGGGTTCGGCCCGACCAGAATAAAAGAACCAGACTAACTGGCGGGCGACAGCAAGTCTGGTACGTTGGACGGCTATCAGTTTCTGTGCCTGCCCCTGGCAGGTTCCGCGCAAAAAAAACCACCCGATTACGGGTGGTGCTCATACCCATCCTCTCGCTTATCCTAAGGATAGAGCAAAATCATTTCTGAGTCGAACCGGCTCGCATCCTGCGAGCAAGAGTCAGAACTATTCTTCCTCTTTGAGTTTCTCCAGTTCCGATTTCAGTTGTTCAACTTCAGCCTTGTATTTTTCTGCCTCTTCTTTGTATTGGGGAGGTTCATCGGTGTCCACAGTTGACGGAAACTCTTCCTCTTTCTTGCTGAAATAGGGAAGCTTCTCTTTCACCTCGTCAAAGCCTAGGTAAGCGGCAATGACACCACCAAACAAAAGCATCACAGGCAGAGCTCCTGCCACCAGTTGCAGGAATGGCACCCACCAGATGAGCAAGAGTATGACCCCCAATACCGCTGCAACAATGCCACCGACAAAAACCGCCATGCCATTTCCTCCTTCTTAAAGATAGAACGTATTTTACCATTCACAGAGAAGGGACCATTACGATCCGGTTTTTCCGTGCGAAAGGAATGAAAAACGCTACCCGTATACCATGAGGTCAAAGGGATTGCAAGACAATTTTGCACTCTGCTGGAGGGCATGGGTACTATGGACTCGCAGAACTTGTCCAATAATGGAAAAGATAGACAGGGAAGGTGATTTGGCATTATTCGCGAGTCCACTTTTTTCAGAAAAACCTCTTTACAAGTACAGCCTTTCTTTATACAATTCAGTCCATCTCCAATCCTCATTTTATCCATGTTTCGCTCAGGCACAAATGCAGATAGGTGGTTGTCTAATATTATTGTTTGAACCCATAAAGTAAGGATGGTGCTCATGGCTAGACCCTCGAAAAAAGGTGCCAAAACTGAGGCAGAGGTCGTGGCAGAGGCCAGAAGGAAGAAAGAGATTCTTGATAAAGTGGCTCAGTCCAACATACCTACAAAGACAATTCTGAAAGAGTTGGGCATTTCGAGGTCCACTTACTACAGCTGGCTGAAACGCTACGAAGAGGAAGGTGACGAAGGGCTGTTGGACAGTCGTTCATTGGCGAAACCCGCAGAGGAAGTGGAAGAAGCTGCCCCTGAAGTTGAGGAGGTTCAACCACAGCCCACTGTAACAGTGGCAGCGGAGGAGGTGGTGGAAGAGAAACCTGCCGAACCAGTCGCCGAAGAAGAGATCGAGGAAGAACCCGTACCTCCGCCACCCGACGAACCAGTAGTTACGCCAGCGCCGGTTGAAGCGGACGAAGTGGTGCAACCCGAAGAACCAGTTGCTGCCCCCGCTCCGGTTGAACCAGAGAAAGCTGAAGAAGAGAGCATACCCGAGCCAATGATTCCGCCTGGAACAGACCGGGCACGGAAGGGTTTGGGTGGCTACGGTTTCATCGCGGTAATGCTGCTGATAGTAGGGCTGTTGCTGAGTATAAGTATCAGTAACCACAGTACTTATCAATTAAGGAAAAGCAGCAATTTTCTCACCCTCTGGAAAGGGAAATTCGCCCCCCGCGGTTATCAACTGGTGGAAGAGTTCCAGCCTGTCGAGGTGGGAGATGCTGATGTGAGTGCACTGACTGGCAGAAAGTTCACCGGTAAGGACGCTGTTAACCGGGCTATCTTCGCTTTCTTTATGGACCAGGTAAATGGAGAAACGGCTCAAGGTAATGGGGCGGATCTCGGCAAAATGAATGTTCTGTTGAATAGGGCAGAAGCTTTTGCAGAAATCAATGGGGCCGGAGAGGCCAGTCTGAAAAGTATGCGTTTCCAGCTGGCCCAACAACGGGTTGGCATGGCTGAACTGGGATTGCACAAAACCTATAGGAAGGCACTGCCCATTTATCAAGAGGCGCTAAAAGCCGGGCTGGGAGATGCCGCCACCCTGGAGGCCAAAGTAGAAGCCATGCAAGAGGCATTGGGGCTTGTTTCAGTGGTGGCACCCGAGGCACCCGAGGAACAAGCCGAAGTCGCTCCAGCAAAGGAAGAAGCAAGCAAAGAAGCTGCAATCACCGCTCCACCAGAAACGGTAGCCAAGGAAGCCCAGACCCCTGCTGCAACAGAGGAATCAGCCACAGAAGAGGAGGCAGCTCTAGCTCCTGCAGCTGGTGTCGAAGAAACTCAGGTCCCCGCCGAGGTTGAGTCATCAACTGAGGAAGGTGAAGCCGTTCCAGCAGATACGGAAACAGATGCAACCGTCGAGCAAACCAACCCGGGGGAGGAAACTGAGAAACCCACGAGTTTTATGCAGTGGTTGAAGTCAAAACAGCAGTAGGAGGCCGGTACTGATTCGCTTATCTCATTTTTCGATCGTTGATGAGCTAATTCGGACACCGCTCTACTGAAGCGCATTCTGCCTGTCCAATATAGTCATAGCGGTTTACAAACCGGCTACAAGCATATCTTTGGACTGAAGGGCGCTCACCGGAGGTAAGACACCGGGAGGCGCCCTTTGTCATTTCGGATTGCGGATTTGGGAATATGGATTTAAGCTTTTGGCATTGGAACCTGTGGTTGCAACCAACAATCCGCATTTGTCCTTCGGACTCCCACCCTTCGGGTGGGTTCCCAGTTTCGCAATCCCCAATCCGCAATGTTGAAAGGGTTCTCTATTTGGGATATTTTGAGAGGAGATTTTTGGGAATACCATCGGTAGAAAGCAAAACCTCATGATAGAGAATTTCATTTCCGCTGTTCAAAGGCCGAGCCGCTATCTGGGCAATGAGATCAATGTGCCCCAGAAGGATTGGGCCAGCACCAGAGTCCGGATAGCGCTGGCATTCCCAGACGCCTATGAAGTTGGTATGTCTCACCTGGGCCTTCTGTTACTCTACGACATTTTGAATCAACAGGATTGGATAGGGGCTGAGCGAGTTTTTGCCGTTTGGCCTGACATGGAAGCAGCCTTGCGTAAAGCGGGCAGACCACTGGTGAGCTTGGAATCGTCCACACCTCTGGCCATGTTTGACGTGGTAGGTTTCAGCCTCCAGTATGAATTGAGCTATACCAATGTCTTAACCATGTTGGAATTGGGTGGAATCGCACCTTACGCGGCGGCCCGAAAAGGCGCGCAACCGTTGGTTATTGGTGGCGGACCAAATGCCTTCAATCCCGAGCCAGTGGCGATTTTCTTTGATGCCTTCGTTTTGGGTGACGGGGAGGAAGTAGTCCTTGAGATTGCCGAGGTTGTTGACCAGTGGAAAACCCAGGGAAGTGCTCGACTGAACCTCTTGGAAGCCCTCTCTGAACTGGAGGGTGTGTATGTGCCTTCATTCTATCAGCCGCGCTACGACAACCAGGATCGCATAGTTGAAATCGGATCTCGTTTTCCTGAGAAGCCGAGGGTGAAAAAGCGCATCCTCCCAACTCTGAACTCGAACCGGCCGCCGAGCCGCCCGTTGGTCCCCTGTACCCGCATCATTCACGACAGGCTGAGCCTGGAGGCAGCGCGTGGATGTACACGCGGCTGTCGTTTCTGTCAGGCCGGCTTTATTTATCGGCCGGTTCGAGAACGATCGCCACGGGA
>JASFGC010000376.1:0-3873 GCA_050123975.1 Syntrophobacterales bacterium
CCTGCACCGTTGGGACCCAGAAGTCCTATGATTTCGCCGCGGTTAACGGTCAGGCTTATATTGTTCACCACGCGGCGGCGGCGGTAGATCTTCACCAGGTCGGTGGCAACCAGGTTATCCGCCTGTATCGCTTCCTGTTCCTGACTTTCCCTCTCCCGTAGTGCTGGATCTGTCAACAGGACCTCCGCTCGCCGACCTGTAAATGGTCGCCTCTACAGGCCCGGATGGGCCTCCCTCGACGACACTTTTTTCGCTGTCCAGAAAAAGGGTGATTTTATCGCCCTGAATAAAGTTCTTATCTTGCTGCACCTTGGGTTCACCAGTGAGAACGACTTTGTTTTCCTTGTCAAAGTAAACGGCGCGTTCTCCAGTTGCTACTACATTTTTCTGAGTAATGCGAACACTGCCTTCAACCATAATCTTGTCAATCTTGGTGCCCAATCTCTCATCATTGGATTCGGTATTTTCATTTTCCAGGTAAAAAATGGTCATCCGATCGCCCAAGATGGTAAGATCTGCCTGCTTGGCTACCACATTGCCGATGAAAATTACCTGCCGTTGCTGTTCATATGCTTCAAGCCGGTCACTTACTATATGAACAACGTCATCTTTGGTTTGTGGCGCGGCCTCTGCTCTGAACAGCCAACCAAGCAGGAGCGCCACCGTAGCCAGACTTACCGAAAGACAGATGCGGCCTGGATATTTATTGTAGACCAGAGTATTCATCTATTAACCCTGTCCCTGGCACCTATGAAACTCCCTGTTGTTGTCTCCCGAAGGACACTATTCCATCCAAGGTGGTTTCAATGTTACTCAGGACACTCAGTGTCCGCTTCTCTATCTCAAGCCGCATACCCTGGCCTTTCAGAATGATGCCCTCCCCTTCAAGCAAGATTGGTAATCCCGTATGAATCAATTCCTTGTCTCTATCGTAAAGCAACCGCTCCGTTGACAGTCTGTACCTTTCCTCGTAACTCACTTTGACGTTTCCGCTGATCTCCATATTATGGGTATCGTTGTGCAGTACTCCAGTATCCCCGGTAAGGAGAACCTGAGCGCCATTTTTCAGAAAAAATATTGTCTTTACCTGATCGAGTACAGTCTCCTGTCTATCTTCAAAATATGTTGCTGTAGTCGCCCATACAGTCCAACGGGCAGTCCCCTCTTTGACATCACGATATTCGAAATTGTTTAAACTTATACTGCCGTCACTGCTGGCTGCTTTGGTTACCACGGCCGGTAGGATATTTTTCGACGAGCGCACCTTCAGACCGACGAAAACTGCTAGTACCGCACCGGCCATAGCCAAGAAAAGGAGCCACCGAACAAAACGGATACGCTGCCAAAATTGCTGCTGCATGAATCCTCAGCGCCAGCCTTGCAATACTCTATTATGCAAAGTATGCAACTTCTAGGCCCATCTTCTTTGATGAGCTGGATTGTTCTTCACCTATACCATAGGCTCTTATATGGTGTAAAGCCCATTTTCAGAGAAAAGTAAACAATTATATTAATGATTTCAGTATATTATATTATTATCCGAAACTCAAAAAAGAGAGAGGCCCTCCACTTTTATACAGCACTAATAAACAATCCGGACCCAAAAGACCCGGCTCATGACGCATAGCGCCAAGCGCAGAGCGCATTTTGTTTCCTTTTGCCCGTCTCACAAGCTCACATTCGCTCTTCTAGTCGACGATATTATCAAAGTATGGCGCCGTAACTTCCTCCCACTTTCCCTGGGTCTGGAGCAAAAAGTCGCAGACCTCACGCACTGCCCCTTTTCCGCCCTGGCGAATGGTAGAAACGTGACAATAATCACGGATGTGGGTGCTCGCGTCAGCCACCGCTACCGCCAAGCCGACTCGCCTCAAAACCGGGACGTCCACTAGATCATCAGCTACATAGGCAACGTCTTGATCATCAAGCCGTTTCTGTTGGAGCATCTTCTCATAGTCGCCAAGCTTGTTCCTGCTTCCTTGCACCACCAGGCTGATCCCTAAATCTTTGGCGCGATCGACCACCACTTGTGAGCGTCTGCCTGTGAGCAAGGCCACCTCAATCCCCCCTCGCAGTAGCAAACGAATGCCATGGCCGTCATGGACATGGAATACTTTGCTTTCTTGACCGTCAGCATGCAAGATAAGGCCGCCGTCGGTAAGCACTCCGTCCACATCAAGGATCAGCAGTCTAATTCGAGCTGCCCGCTCCCTCACCTCTTCTTCGCTCTTGTGATACTTCAAACCTGGCTATCCTTACGTATCCCACCGCCCTGCCAGCGTAGGCATACTTTCAGAACCACAAAGTCTCAGAAGATATGAGATCTGAGAATTAAATTCAGGAATTTAGGGATTGAGGAAACCGGGGCCCCGCCCTGAAAGTGTGGGGACTGAGCGGAGCGCAGCGAGCGCGAAGAAACTGGGAACCCGCTTGCGGGACTGAGCGGAGCGCAGCGAGCGCGAAGAAACTGGGAACCCGCTTGCGGGACTGAGCGGAGCGCAGCGACCGCGAAGAAACTGGGAACCCGCTTGCGGGACTGAGCGGAGCGCAGCGACCGCGAAGAATTCAGGTATTTCGCGAGACCAGGTTCAATTCCTTAATTTCTTAATTCGCAATTCCTGAATGTCAGGATCTCACATCTCATTTCGCACATCTGTTGACTCTTTTTGACCTTTGTGCTCTCCCATTACCTCCCCCATCGACGGCTAGCTTTCAGGCACAGCACTTCTGACAGCGGCATGGATGTTCAGCAGTATCTTCAGAAGATCGTCCATTTCGGCCATGGGGAGAGAGTTAGGACCGTCACAGAGTGCTAGCTCCGGGCTGTGATGTACCTCCAAGAATACGCCGTCCACCCCGGCGGCCACCGCAGCCCGGGCCAGGGTGCCCACAAAGCGGCGATCGCCTCCAGAGCTGTCGCCAGCCCCTCCAGGAAGCTGAACGCTGTGGGTGGCATCAAAAACAACGAGGCCATGCTGTCTCATGAGCTGGAGAGAGCGCATATCCACTACCAAGTTATTGTAGCCAAAGGTAGTGCCTCTCTCAGTGAGCAAAATCTTTTGGTTGCCTGTGGCCTGAACCTTAGCCACGACGTTAGCCATGTCCCAGGGAGCCAGAAACTGGCCTTTTTTTATATTGATGGGCTTGCCGGATTCTGCCGCGGCCATCACCAAATCAGTCTGGCGACAGAGAAATGCTGGGATTTGGATAACATCAAGCACCTCGGCCGCACTTTCCACTTCTTTCACTGAGTGAACGTCGGAGAGAACGGGTAGATTGAATTGGCGCCGAACGGTGGCAAGAATTTCCAACCCCTCCTCCAGTCCGGGTCCTCGGAAAGAAGAGTGCGAGGTACGGTTTGCCTTATCATAGGAACTCTTGAATAGCAGGGGAAGATCCCATTTGTCAGCCAGCTTACTAAGATCTGCGGCCACAGCCATGGTGGCATCAAGACTTTCGATCACACACGGTCCAGCTATGAAGAACAGCCGACCATCGCCAATGGTAAATTGGTCCAGAGCAATGGATCTCATCGGTAACCTTTCTGGCCCGCCGGTGGCGGCTTGAACTGTTTAGCCCGGATATTTTATGAATTGCTGTCGCGAGACCACGAAGATGGGCGTGCCACCTGGCAACCGCAGGGTGTTGGTTTCCGTACCTGAACGGTACGTCGCAGGAGCCGACACCCGAGGACACCAGGAAGGACGGCCATATCCGTGGTCGCAGCAAGTAATTCATGAAATATCCGGGCTTAGGATTTGGCTCTCTGGAGAGCGTTTTCCAGTGAGCTCTTAATGAAATCTCGAAAGAGGGGGTGGGGATCCATTGGTTGGGATTTGAATTCGGGGTGAAACTGACAGCCGAGAAACCAGG
>JASFGC010000377.1:0-3858 GCA_050123975.1 Syntrophobacterales bacterium
TATTCTTCGCTTGGTCCGACACCGACCTGTAATTGTAGGTAAGCGGACACAAGAAAACCCCCACCGGCCGGGGCACCGTGGCCAGTGGGGGCACAATGGCCAGGTTATGGTATCTCGTCTTTGGTGCTTAGTGCCTAGTCCTTAGTGCCTAGTTTCTGCTCTATGCCACCTTTCACATCTCACATACAACATCGATAATATGCCTACTGGCTACTGGCTACTGGCTACTGACTACTTTTTCCTTGCACCTTGCGCCTTGCGCCCTGCGCCTTTCTTTTATTTCTCTTGGCCCGACCACACGCCAAACCTGTTCCCGTGTCTTCTAGGATAGCAAAGGCTCCGACTGCTTTCCCATCAGTTCTCTTTGGGTTCGTTTGGCATGGTCACTTGCTGAGGAGCAACCTCAAACTCGAGTGTCTTCAGGACATTACCAGCAAAATCCTCAACATCCACACGCCATTTTCCTATTTCATGCGGTTGAATAATCTTTGAACTGTAGGTGCGCCAACTAGACGACTTGACCCCTAAATCTACCCTGGCTCGCTCGTTATCATCGAAAAACCACACATGAGTGACCTGAGTCGGGCTCTGGGCACCGGTGACTTTCGTGAAACAATAGAGCTTGCCTACCGAAACAGGAAAACTGGTGCCATAGCCATCAGGCTCTCGATCAAGCACGTCCCGACAGATAGCCGCGACAGAGACCGCCAGTTGAGCATCCTGCTGAACCTCACGAGCAGGTTCTTGAGTCTGCATAGCAGGCTCTTGGGGCTCCATAGCGGGTTCTTGGGGCTGCACAGCAGGTTCTTGGGGCTGCGTAGCAGGTTCCTGAGCCTGACAGGTAGCCTGCACGCCCAGGCACATAGTCACAACAACCAAAATAATAATGATGAGCTTTTTCATGGCAGTACACTCCTTACAGTAGAAGTTAATTTTTCGGTGAGATGGCATTGGCGCACCCTACCCTTCATCTTTCAGAGTCGACTGCACTTTGGTATACGGTAGATAAATCCCGTAGATTACTGCTAAAACCAATAATCCTCCCACCTATGGAGTACACTTTTCTTGCGGGTGATTTTGAGGCCTACCCGCTCGGATGGGTTATTTGATGCTATTTTGCTGGCCAGGCAGTCCCTAACGTCTTGTAAGGGACTAGTCCTGAGAGCATGAGTAAACAAGAGATGTGCCAAATAGCAAAGAAAAGAATTTTGAAATATTTGTGGTTGGAATACGACCTTGATTTAAATGGAATATTGAATAGTTATTCTGCATTAGCGCATCGTCTACAATAGTATTTTTGAGGTTTTGTGGCGCAAAAAAGGGAACAGATCTTCAAGGGATGGTGTAGAAAGGGATACGTAAGAGAACGGTAAGAAGTTAGCAGTGAGCGGTAAGCGGTTAAAAAAGTCAAGTAGCCAGTAGCCCATAGTCAGTAGCCAGAATTGAGGTTTCAGGTGTCCCGCCTACGCTCTGTTGAGCTTCGGCGTGGCAAGCAGGTTTCAGGTGTCAGGAAAAAGAAACAAGGAATCCAGTAGTCAGTAGAGGCTCACCTTGTTCGCAGCAAAGCGCAGAGCGCCAAGCGCATAGCGATTTTGCATTTGACGTTTTACGCTTTGCGCTATGCTCTATGCGCTATGCTCCATGCTCAATGCTTCTCTTTGACCGGTAAGGTCTAGGAAAGGTCTATTACAACCCCTCTATTGCCTTGAACTCTGCAAGGGCATCCTCATCACTATCAAAGAAGCTCGCTTCCACCCAGTCATTCATGGCTTTGGTTAGAATCCTTTCCAAGTTTTCTTCTCCGTATTTAATTACCGTCTGCGCTACAAAGGGAAAGAGAACGGAATCTGGCTCATCAATGGAGCCCTCCGGTCTTGACTGGGCTTGCTCGGCGAATACCATGACCCACGCTATGGGTACTCTCCCCTCATGCCGCAGTGCTTTTATAAGCTCCTCGGCAAGGGCCTGGTAGACTTTGCTTCTGACTCCTCCCTCAATATTTACGCACTCCCGCAGATTGCGCTCGTCTAGCCGCTGTCTCCCATCTCGGTAAGCTTTCTTTTCCTTATTCCAGTTACGCAGCTGACTCACCCCACTCTCCTTCCGCCAAGGCGAATTTACCCTCCTCGACATGTATCAGCCCTGAACGGATCATCTCAGCCACAATATTGTCTAGGTGCGCTTGAATAGCTTGGTTTAACTCTTTTTGTTGGAAATCTTTTGGGATAGCCTCTTTTAGCCATCCTACGGCGCGGGACAAACTTCCATCCTCTGAGGCCCAGAAGATAATGGTCAGAACCGGTAAGGCTTCTGCTGACGGACGGCTGGGATGTCCCTCATACCAGGGCTTGTCTTTGCGGCTCACAATACGTCTGTTGCCGTTGTCTCCCATATTATTTTTTTCCTCCTTTTTTATTCCTGCTCATCTTTTGCATGGCTACGCCGAAGCGCATCGGCAAGCGCTTCGAGCGGTTAGATATCTTTGTACATCTTTCTCGTACCTTAACCCTGAACCTCCAGTCCTATGGGCTTGTAAGGATTCGTTAATAGGACGAGCTGCCATAGCCTCACCTAACTTCACCTCCACACCTTTCCTTTGAGGCTCACACATGGCTCGTCGTTTCCGGCCGGCCCGAGGTTTTGAATGAAAAACTCGAGGCTGTCATCCAAGCAGCGCGGGCAGCGCGCCCGCATCATGTCCTTGACCAGCGACTGTTTGCTGTCCACCAATTTCCGAACCCGAAAGTGGTCGGGGCAGTTTCTACATGTCTCGGTGATGAGCCAGCGCCTGACCCTCCTGGCGCGCATGTGCATGAAGAAATCAAGCGAGTCGACCGGCTCATAGTTAACGCCATGGTCGGTCGGGAATATGAATTGGCACGAAAGATGTTTCTTTTCGGGTCTTTTCTCAACTACTTCCGACACAGTCTCTCACTCCTCTTGGTTAAAACACGTCCTCCTTCCCTAGGCGGGAATGGAAAACCTTTTGTGGGAGTGGTCTTTTTTCTTTGAGGCAGACGTCTGGACTTCAAGCCGGCTTCGACGCCCGCTCAATCACGCATTTTTGCAACTGCAATGACTCGAGCAAAACCTAGCGCATCAACAAGGGGAGTTTGTGCTGAGGGGGGATTAGGTGTGGTTTAAGAGGAACATTTTAAGCATTCGATGTGACACTACTGATTGTGAGCCCGGACACCCTCTCCTTGTTGGTGCAGACTCGAAAATGATTCCTTTGTCACACATTTTTTTCTTCGTGATGACGGCAACTTATTGTTCTTGATTACATATATATTATAAAACACATAGGCGCATTTTGCAATCCACGTTCCACCCACTTTTTCCATATCATTACAAATCGAATCTAATAGTTAGTTTGGCCCGACCCCGATTGCAATGGTATTTCGTCTTTGGTGCTTAGTGCCTACTTGTCCTGAGCCTGTCGAAGGAGTTCTTAGTTCCTAGTTGTTTGCTACCCGCCTGTCCCGGGCTTTGTCGCGGGGCTGCCAGCTGCTAGCCGCCAGCTGTTCTACGTCCTCTGTCCTCTGTTTTTATGCTGACTTCTACCTGCTTTTTTAAATTCGCAATCCGAAATTCGCAATTCGCAATTGTTCCCCTATGCTCTATGCTCTATGCTCTCTGCCCTATGCCAGATTTGCTCGCAGAATCACTTAAACCCTAAACTGAGGCTTTCGAAGAACACATTTGTCTACATGACCTGAATATTCTTCTACTGGGACACTTTGTTGGCATTTCCAACAAGCTAACGTTTCAGATCTATCCACACCCTTTGAGTATGCAGGTTTTTGCTCAGGTTTAGAAGTAGTTGTTTTCTTGTGTCCTCGTCGTTTTTTTACTTTC
>JASFGC010000378.1:0-3839 GCA_050123975.1 Syntrophobacterales bacterium
TATGAGGCCCTCTTCGGCGACCTCATCTAATTCACTCAAAAAGGTGGTGAGAACAGATTCCAGTTCTCTACTCAGGTTCTTGCCACCTTCAAGTTTTCCAGCAGTCTCGGCACCAATCTCTGGAAAGTACTGACGAATGCCAGCAAGCAGATAACTGAGGAAGGTAGCGAAATCTCGGTCAGATTCGTCCAGACGGTACCAGACAGTACTCACATTCAAAGGTGCACTTATTTGAGCAACCGCTGTGGTCTTGCCATACCCTGCCCCCGCTACCACAGTGGCGAGCCTCCTTTTGGGAATGCTGGCCAACAAGAATAACAATCTCTCCCGTTTTATGGTGTCGGAGGTTTGAGGAGGCAGGAGTTTAGATTTCAAAATTCTGAGGCTCGGAATCTCATTCGTTCTTAGTTGAGGTTTGTGCTTCAGACCCAATAACACTACACATGAAAGGCCGACAAGGACAACAGGTGCCGCACGTTTCCGGGTAGCCGGGTCGGAATAAACGACGCCCCAGATGAAAGGGTCCGTGCGCATAGCTGCTGTGGCATCTTCAAAGGCCTGCTCCATGCGACCCAACTTTCGATGGGCCTTTGAACGAGTCATCAAGGCGATGGCGATTGTGCGCGTATCTCTTCCGAACTCGATAGCTTTAGTGGCATCATGGATGGCCTCGTCATAATTACCTATTTCCCGATAAGTCTCCGCCCGGTTGGCGTAGGCTCTGGCCAGTTCCGGCTCCATCTTTATGGCGAGGGTGAAGTTGTGAATGGCGGACTGGAAAATCCCACTCTTCAGATAACCCATACCCAGCATCCGATAGGCCTCGGCTTTGGCGGGGGCAAGATCGAGGTACGTTCCAAAATCCCGGATTACCTTGTCATATTCCTCTCTGAAAAAATAAAGTAACCCCCTCTTTTCGTAGGCAACAGCTAGCTCTGGATTCAACTCCAAGGCCTTGGTAAAGTATTCAATTTTCTTGTTGGTCAGTGAGCTTTCAAGGCCAAGGTTGAAGTAATCCATGGCATCGCCAACTTCTGCTTGCGCCGGAGACAGCCACAGCAACATCAGAAGGCACAAAATAAATTTCTTCATAATGTTAGCCTTTGATAAATGAGTTTGATGAGAACGCTTTTGTTACGTCAATGGCTTAAGTACCGCCACAGTCTCATAGCACATAATTATTAGTTTTTGCTACTTCTTTGGAGGTTTGATCGTGAGCTTGAAAACTAGTATAAGCGCTATGGCGATGAGCGCAATGAGCCCTGCCTTGCTCAACTCCTCCGGACTGGCATAGCGAAAGAAGTATCTTCGACCCCAAAAGCGGGGGATTCTGGGATCTATTGTCATGGCAGCTCGAGAGTCGGCAACAGCGAGTTCCACGTTACCGAGTCTGCGGTAGATCTTTGCCCTCGTTTTATAAGCATCCGCCTTGGCCCTTGGATCTCCTCTGAGCTTTGTGGCCTCGGTGGCATCTCTGATAGATTTTTTATCGTTGCCGCTCAACCTGTATGCCTCCGCCCGGTAGGCGTAAGCGCTCGTAAGCTTCGGGTCAAGCTTGATGGCCTGGGTGAAGTGGTAAATGGCGGAATCGTATTTACCCTTCTTCATGTAGCCCATGGCCAGCATGCGGTAAGCCTCGGCTGTGGCTGGGGCAAGATCAAGGTAGGTGTGGTAGTCCGAGATTACCTTGTCGTAATTTCCCTGGTAGTAGTGGAGTAAACCCCGCTTCTCATAGGCTTCCGCCCAATCAGGATTGAGCTCTAGAGCCTTGGTGAAGTACTCGATTTTCTTGTGGGTAGTGGAGTTCTTGACTCCAAGGTTGAAATACTCCATGGCATTGTCGCCATAGGCGGGTGCGGCTGCAAGCCAAAGGAATATGAAAAGGTAACCTGCAATTCTTTTCATAATAGTATCTCTTGCTCAGGAGACAAGTAATTTGGACGGCCACCTAATCGTATTTTAAGACATTTTGCGGTTAATGCAAAGGTCCTCCAAAAATGATCTGTTATTGCCTATTTGATAATAGCTTGGGTCGCAATTACTTTCTGAGCAGCGCCAGTTACGGCTTGCAGGTTAGGTGACAAACTCCCAGGGGCGTCTCCATAGCGTACGGGAAGTACTTTTTCTTAAACCACAGTGCCACGTTCACCAGGGAGATCAACACAGGCACTTCCACGAGAGGACCGATCACAGCGGCGAATGCCTGTCCCGAGTCGATACCGAACACTGCGACCGCTACGGCAATGGCCAATTCGAAGTTGTTGGAAGCGGCAGTGAAACTCAGGGTGGTGGATTGCTCGTAGGTGGCGTGGGCCTTGATGGAGAGAAAAAAAGACAGGAAGAACATCACCACGAAGTATATACAGAGGGGGATGGCCACCCGCACCACGTCCAAAGGGAGTTGAACGATGTACTCACCCTTGAGCGAGAACATTACCACTATGGTGAACAACAGGGCCACCAGCGTAATGGGGCTGATTTTTGGAATGAATGTATTTTCGTACCACTCGTGACCTTTCGTCTTCAGGCCGATGATGCGGGTTATGATGCCAGCGATGAAGGGGATACCTAGATAGATAAAAACGCTTTCTGCGATCTGGCCAATGGATATATCGACCACTGCACCTTTGAGTCCCAACCACTGGGGGACCAGAGTGATAAAGAAGTACGCATAGATGGAGAAGAAGAGCACTTGAAAGATGGAATTAAAAGCCACGAGACCAGCGCAGTATTCCCGGTCGCCGGCGGCCAGGTCGTTCCAAACGATGACCATAGCGATGCAACGGGCCAGACCGATCAGAATAAGCCCCACCATGTATTCGTGATGGCCTGGGAGAAAGGTGATTGCCAAGAGAAACATTAAGATAGGGCCGATGACCCAGTTCTGCACTAAAGACAGTAATAATACCCTGGCATTACGAAAAACAGGGCCCAACTGCTCGTATTTTACCTTGGCCAGAGGAGGATACATCATGAGAATCAGACCAATGGCGATAGGGATATTGGTGGTGCCGACCTGGAAGAAGTTAATGAACTCGCGAACGCCAGGAAAAAGATAGCCCCAGCCCACGCCTATAAACATGGCCAGGAAAATCCAAAAGGTGAGAAAACGGTCCAGAAAAGAAAGGCGAGCGGTCACTGTTGTGGACACGAGAATTCCCTCCGTTCAAGGTGAACAGTCTTTATCTAGTCGAGATTATGCATCATGCATTGTAACCAAATGTTGTCTGAGGGCAAAGCAGCAGCTCTGAGGAGCCGACCAACAGCAGTACTGAGCCACTGCTCTTTAGTTGGGTCTTAAGGGATGGTTTTCTAAAATAGTAAATGTTCGCTTACTCAGCTAACATTTAGATCGGCTATTATTTTGGGTTGGTTCCTGGCTCAAGATAACAGCTTCATGGAACTGGGCCCGAACTCTGCCAGCAGAAACCGCCATAACAATAGATTGTACGGCCCCGATTTCATAATCGCTTAACCCTTGTTCTTTGGCCACGCCAAAGTAATGCTCCATTCAAGGATAGCAGGCGAAAGCCATGGCCGCAGCCATATGCAGCATAAGGGTTGTCTTCGGTTCCAGGATTTCATTGTGACGCGCAGACTTGTAAAAATCAGTGTAAGTTTTTTTCTGCTCTTCAGGTAACAAGTTCCTCTCCTTTCTCCCGTTGCACTACGTGATGATCAAAACTTACCCAAAACGTGCCGTACCAGAAATGGGTAAAAGTTACCCAAAAGTGGTACGGCAGAAAATGGGTAATTTTTATGGTTCTGGGAAGTGACCGGTTATTTTTTCGGCTTTCGGGCTTCAATGGTCGCTGAAACTATGTAGTCTTGGACGTTTT
>JASFGC010000379.1:0-3819 GCA_050123975.1 Syntrophobacterales bacterium
TGGAATCCAACGGGCTGGGTAAGGGTGCTATAAACTATAGGTTGCGAGACTGGCTCATTTCCAGACAACGTTATTGGGGGGCTCCCATACCTATAATTTACTGCGACGAATGTGGCATCGTGCCCGTGCCGGATGAAGATCTGCCTGTGGTTTTACCTCTGGATGCCAGTCTCACGCCTGCTGGTGGAACACCCCTGCCAATGCTCAAAGAATTCGTCGAAACCACCTGTCCCACCTGTAAGGGCACTGCCAGGCGCGAGGTGGACACTATGGACACATTTGTGGAATCTTCCTGGTATTTCATGCGTTACACGTGTCCAGATTACCAGGAAGGACCACTGGATAGAGACAGAAACGATTACTGGATGCCGGTGGATCAATATATCGGTGGCATTGAGCACGCCGTACTCCATTTGCTTTACTCGCGGTTTTTTACCAAGGTACTCAGAGATATGGGCATGGTGGGGCAAGACGAGCCCTTCACCAACTTGTTAACCCAGGGAATGGTTTGTAAAGAGACGCTCCGTTGTTCACAGCACGGCTGGCTGGCTCCGGAAGATGTTCAAGAGGAGAAACCGGAGGTATATCGCTGCCGTCATTGTGGCACGTTAGCAGAGATGGGCCGCAAGGAAAAGATGTCCAAGTCCAAGGGAAACGTGGTTGACCCTGGAGAATTGGTTGAGCGTTACGGTGCAGATACGGTTCGCCTCTTCTGTCTTTTCGCTTCGCCGCCGGAAAAAGATCTGGAATGGAGCGACCGCGGCGTGGAGGGTAGCGCCCGCTTTCTCAATCGGCTGTGGCGATTGGTTTATGATGAGCTTGACAAACTTCAGGGGATTTCACCCTACGATGGCACTGAGCCCATAGAGGGTGACATGAGGGCTTTGCATCGTAAGACCCATCAGACCATTAAGAAAGTTACTGAAGATATCGAGCAACGGTTTCATTTTAATACTGCCATCAGTGCGGTCATGGAACTGGTGAATGCCATCTATCAATTTCGTTCTGACGTTCAATACGGTCCCGAGGCTCTGTCTGTTCTTCGGCTGGCAGTGGAGACAGCCATAATCCTGATTTCACCGATGGTGCCGCATATTGCAGATGAAATATGGCAGACTCTGGGGTATGAGAGAAGCGTGGTGCGAGAACCCTGGCCGCAATGGGACCAGGAGGCAGTGGCTGAAGAGCAGCAGCTCATAGTGGTTCAAGTCAACGGTAAATTGCGCAATCGTGTCTATGTGTCTCCCAGCGCTACCAATGAGGAGATTCAACAAGCTGCTTTGGCTGACGAGCGGATCAAGACCTTCATTGGAAACAAACCCATCCGCAAAGTGGTGGTGGTTCCCGGAAGGTTGGTCAACGTTGTGGTGTAGGCTATTTCTTGACACGGTGACGCGGTGAAACAAAGAAACGGCGACACGGGGAACCGGAGACGCGGAGATATATTTGAACATATAGTAAAAATATTGCTTAGAAGGATGTGAGATTGATTAATGTGCCAACCATAAGAAGCCTATTGCTCGCCGTGTCTCCCTTTCGCCGTATCTTCGCGTCGTTTCCCTCCCCTGGTTCATTTTGCCATGGAGTAGCCCTGGCGGCCTGTATCTTCACACTTTTAGCTTCCTTCGGATGCAACTACCACTTCGCCGGCACTGGTGGCCAAGCCCCGGGAGACGTTCAAAGTGTTGCGGTGAATGTTTTGCGCAACAATACAGCCGAAATTGGCATTGAGACTATCTTTACCAATGCCATCCGCAATGAGTTCATTCGCTGGAAGAGATTGCCGATAAAACCCGATGGTGAGGCCGAGGCGGTTCTGAGTGGTAGTGTCGCCAGGATCAGGACGCAAAGAGCTTCTCACCTTACGCGAACCCGAACGCTCGAGACCCGGGTGACGGTCACTCTGTCCCTCGCCCTTACCCGGGCAGACACCGACGAGGTCCTCTGGCAGAACAAGAAACTGAGTTACTTCGATACATACGTTGAGGCGGAAAATGCCCTCAATACGAATAGACTCAGAAATGAGGCTTTTCGTAGAATAGCAGAATTTCTTGCCGAAAAAATCCATAAAGATCTCTTCGAACAGTATTAGCCCGGATATTTCATGAATTACTGTTGTGAGACCGTGAAGATGGTCGTGCCACCGGGGAACCGCAGGGTGTTGGACCCGAGGCGTACCTGATTGGTGCGTCGCAGGGTGCGGCACCCGAGGACGCACGGAAAGACGGCCATATAATTCGCGCTCGCTGCGCTGCGCTCAGTCCCGCAAGCGGGTTCCCAGTTTCGCGGTCGCAGCAAGTGATTCATGAAATATCCGGGCTATCACATAAACAGTAGTCCGTTGTTAAAAACGTAGGAGATGGTGGGCTAGAATTTTAGTTTCGCCTTAGTATTAAAGCAAAGGAAACGACTTTCTCGGTGTGGGTATGCAACGGTAGGGTAAATATGACGGATCCTACTTCTGCTCTGCACTCAGGGCGTAAACCCTCTTGCTCAAGCGTGCAATCTTCCGTGCCGCAGTGCGGTGATGCAGAGCACCTTTTGATGCAGCCTTGTCAATTATGGGAATAGCTTCCTGGAGGGCCGCCTGGGCTTCCTCTAAAGATTTGCTTTCCAGGGCTACTCTGACCTTTTTCTCCGCACCTTTCACCCTCGTCTTCTTAGCACGATTTCGCTGTCTCCGCAGCTCACTCTGTTTCGCTCTTTTGATGGCAGACTTATGGGTAGCCAATTACTTTCCTCCTTGCGACTTGCTTCTTCAAAATAAGCTCGACTACCGGATCGAGCTTATAGCAACGCTTAAAAAAAATGCGCAATTGCGCTTTTTAACATTGCCTGCCGAACGAAGTCAAGAATTTTTCTCTAAATCTTTCGGTTAGCCGGTTAGGCCAGTTAAGCCGGTTAGGTCTGTTTGATAGGTTGGACGTGTATCTTTACTGGCTAAACTGATTACGCAGTTGACATTCGCACGAAACTGTCACAATCTTGGCCGGAATATTTCTGCACTCATTCAACATCGAAAATCCCGTCTTGCGGTGGTCAGAGTACAATGGCTTTGCCGGTCTCAAAGACTGAGGTTTCAGGTTTCAGTGTTCAGGTTTCAGTTTTTTTGTTTTTCTTTCCTGACACCTGACACCCGACACCTGAAACCCTGAGATCGGGTCATTTGGCCTCGGATGCTTTACTAGCGACCATCCGCGAACGAGCTTGTATGGGTACGTAACGTTATGAATGCAAAAGAAGCGGGTTTACTCAAATCGGCTACCCTCATCAGCAGCTTAACCTTGCTGAGCAGGGTGCTTGGATTTGTTCGCGATATGGCCATCGCTTACTTCTTAGGCTCTGGCTTCAAGGCGGATGTCTTTTTTGTGGCTTTTCGCATTCCAAACCTTTTTCGTCGGCTCTATGCGGAAGGTTCCCTCAGCCTCCCTTATATGCCTGAATTGGGCAAAGGGTATGCTCTCGGTGACCATAGCAGTTTTAGTCGGTTGGCGAGCAACCTGGGTGGTCTGACATGTGCCTTCTATTTTGGCCTGACTCTTCTGGGCGTGACCACAGCTCCTCTTGTTGTCTCACTTCTGGCCCCGGGTTTTGTCGGCAGTGGTGTCAAATGGCAGTTGACAGTGAGCCTAACCAGATGGCTCTTGGCCTATGTGTTTTGCATTGGGGTGGCCGGTTTTGTCATGGCGATCCTCAACACCCATGAGCATTTCGGCATTCCTGCTGCTGCGCCAACTCTGCTCAACGTGTGCATGCTTGGGGCGCTGGGACTGGGGACCTATTTCAGCATTGCTCCGGAATGGTCTCTGACCTGGGGAG
>JASFGC010000380.1:0-3794 GCA_050123975.1 Syntrophobacterales bacterium
GCCAAGAAGAAGTATCGTTTTCTACGGCTGGCCTACATCGCTTTTATCATGGGCGCCTTCGCCAGTGCTCTCATCGGTTTTTTTTCAGGTGTTCTTGGTTAGCCCGCAACCGCTCACCTGTTCCGTTTTTCTTCTTGCAACTTTACGACCTTTTCCGTACCCTACGAGTAGAATGCTTCATCGTCATGGTGAGGTATCGAATATCCTTTTTGATTCCGGGCCAACAGGTAATCTCCAGTCTTTGCACCGTGGTCTATACTCAATCTATCTGACCTCTGCCTCTGACCTTTTTGGTAAAGATATTGCAAGTGCTGCTGATGCAAAAACTCGAGAAGATGGAGTGCTTTGGCTACCTGAGCTCAAGTAAATGGGATCATCTCGTAAGAGAGGGATATTAAATGGAAGGCAAAGAAAGACGGTTGCAACCCAGAGTGGAGGTCAACTGGCCTGTCACCATGTTGACTTCTGAAGGGGCGATCCAGGGCGAAACGAGAGACATCAGCATGCAGGGGGCATATATCTATTGTGACCAGCCTCTTCCCCTCTATGAACGGTTTGTCCTGAGCGTCAAAGCTCCCGCTGCTTCCATGCAGGTTATGGCCCAGGTAGTATGGTCCAACAATTCTCCGGCTCACCAAGTAGATGAACCACCTGGCATGGGCGTCCGCTTTATCTGGTCTTAATCAAAACCACATGTAGAATGTAGTAAAGAATCCTGCCCCAAAGGACCCGGCGATTGTAGAGTTAAGAATGCAGATTCTCGATTGAAAAGCTCAGTACCTCGCGGCGAGAAATGCTTGCCGCCGCAATCGACAATCTGCAATCTGAGATCATCAATATCCCGCAGACTGGCGCTGATCGTTGTTTCAAGAGGAACATCTTCCCATTGGGCCAAAGCCTTCCAGACGACCTCGTATTTGTTCCCCGCACTCCACAGCAGCCAACCACGAGCTCTGGATCCATCTAGGGCGCGGAGTTGCTCGAGAACATAGTCCTCGTCAAAGTTATTGGTGCCCAATGGAAAAGCCTGAATCCAAGGCCTGAGGGTAGCTCGTGAGTTGGTCAAAAACCGTGCAAATCTCTCAGACGTTTCTGAAACCAAAAGGTAGGGCTGATCGTTTGGATCGGCAATACCCTGGAAGGGCCTATGGAAATGAGACGGGTAAATCATTGGTGAGACCACGTCACAGTGTCTGGCCAAGTCCTCTATCTTTTGGC
The DNA here is from genome assembly GCA_050123975.1 of Syntrophobacterales bacterium. Lineage (GTDB taxonomy): Bacteria > Desulfobacterota > Syntrophobacteria > BM002 > BM002 > BM002. Next base: position 1,219 of record JASFGC010000380.1, read on the forward strand.
CGGTCATCTCGATGTCCTCGGCCCGTCCCCAAGCAATAATTCCAAACACGTCAATGGATAACAGAACCTTGTAGGGAGCCAACTGGTTCTGTGCTTGAGCGAGAAAGTCCGTAATGATTTTGTCTCTGGGGGTGCTTTGCCCTTCAGGGTTGGACTCAGCATATTCAATATTTTTCTTGGTAGGAAATCGTATGTAGTCGAATTGGATTTCGTCTACCCCCATCTCTGCCAACTCTCTGGCAATAGCCAGATTATACTCCTGTACTGTCGGATGCGAGGGATCAACCCAGGCAACCTTGCCATTTTCCACCAATGGCTCAGCGGTGATGCTGTCGCGCAGAGCAAACTCAGGTCTTGCGGTTGCCAAAAGCTGATCATAAAAAAGAACCAACCGCATGCCAACGTGTATGTTTCTCTGGTGGAGATAATGAATCAGCTTGGCCAGGTCCCTGGTGACGGGACTGCCATTGGCGCCAATCTCACTGGCCAGGCTCACTCGCGATGGATAAGAGAGCATCCCAGACATATCTTTACCATCCAGGATGACAGTGTTGCCGCCTGCAGCTATAAGCTTTTCCACCAGTCTTTGGATTTTCTGGGTGGCCATGGTATAGCGATTTACATAAATGCCCTTGCCCTCGAAATCTATCTGTTTTGGGACCGTCTTGGCTGCGACTGGTCTTGACCGGACCAGAGGTATCAGGAGACGTTGCTTTGGACGGATCAAAGATCCATCTACCCCACTCAACAGCTTGATCTTCTCCACCAAGTCGCGAACAGTAAACTCCTCGGTAAGCGGCAGATAGCGTTTGGCGATTTTGTGGAGAGACTCTCCGGGGGAAACCCAATGGATTATTTCTGTATCTTTTAGAATACTTTCTGCCTTAATATCCTTTGGATTAAGCATAAAAACTGTCAGAAAGACTACTAAAAGATATAATTTGATTTTAATAATTGGTATTCGTATTAACATGTTAACCTTAGAGCTACTTCATATCTCTCCGAAGACGAAATGGTATCTCTTGGTGAAAAAGCAATGATCGTGCCGAAATATCCACGTAGGTAGTTGTTATTATGAATTTTTTCAGAAATATCTCTTTCAGCTCTCCTGAAGAGAGATGGGGGCAAAGGGTGTAAACTCGGGGAGGGGATGAACAGTACTTCACCGTACGTGAGATCCTGTTCCGAGCACGCTCGCAGATGGCGTACTATCACGCGAGCGCAGCGATTTTTACCGGCTTGGGTATGCAACGTTAGGGTTAACAACATACTTGATGGAGCGGGCGGAAAATAATAAGATCCATCTTTCGTGGGTAACCGTATTAGAGAGTCCGGACCCAAAGGACCAAAGCGATTGTAGATTTAAGAATGCAGATTTTAGATTAAAAAGCTCAATACCTCGAGGTGAGAAATGCATGCAGCCTCAATCTAGAATCTACAATCTCAAATCATAAATCGTGCAGCGACTGGCCCCAAGGACCAGCTTTTCGATGTTGAATAAAGCGGGGTGAACATGGTTGATATTTCTGCTTTCACCAAAAAGAACGTGGGCTCTAGAGCGATTGCAAGAGAAGGTATGCTGGCGGCATGGCCTATCTGCCTGGGCTATTTTCCCATAGGCTTGGCCTTTGGCGTCCTGGCTCAAAAAGCCGGCCTTCACCCTGTGGAAATTGCTCTTATGTCTATCCTGGTTTTTGCTGGCAGCGCTCAGTTTATTGCCGTATCAATGATCAGTGGAGGCGCAACAGTACTTTCCATTGTAATAACCACTTTCGTAATCAACCTGAGACATGTACTGATGAGTTCGTCCCTGGCGGTCTACTTGCGGTCGGTAAGCAGGGGGTGGGCAGCTCTGTTTGCCTACGGCGTAACTGACGAGAGTTTTGCAGTCAACCTGACTCGATTTAGGAATGGTAAGTGGGATTGGCCTCAAGCCATGGTGCTCAACCACAGTGCAAATGCAGCCTGGATCGGGAGCAGCATCCTAGGAGCTTTTAGCGGCCAGTTCATTCCGGCCGGAGCGTTTGGTATTGATTATGCGCTCATTGCAATGTTTCTCTGCCTTCTCGTTTTTCAACTCAGAGGGAAGCTCTATGCAGTGACCGCGATTGTTGCCGGTGTTGTGGCGGTAATTCTCGCACTGCTTGTTCCCGGAAATATCAACATTGTCTTGGCCTCAATCCTGGCCGCTACTTTCGGCGTCTTTTTCCGACGGCTAGCACGGAAAAATGTGCAGCACTAACCCGGAGGTTTCATGAATTGCTGTCGCGAGACCATGAAACTGGGAACCCGCTTGCGGGACTGATTGAAGCTTTACCACAGAGGCACAGAGTACACAGAGGATGTTGTTTTTTCCCTGGCCGGGAGACGACGGCCAGGGAAAAGAGCCTCCGCCTGCGGCGAACGCTCTTTTTCCTAGATGCAACTGTTGACAACAAGCCACCCGGTTACTAGATCGTGCCCGCAGGGCTGCGATCTCTTGCCCGATCGCCGCCTGCCCGCCATGCGAGCAAGGCGAGGCGGGCGGGTCTCCCGATCGGGCAAGAATATAGTTCCCTCTGTGCTCTCCGTGTCTC
>JASFGC010000381.1:0-3761 GCA_050123975.1 Syntrophobacterales bacterium
AGCACAGGAATACCTGGAGGCCATGGATTTGGCTGTTGACTATGGTTTGACTAACCTTGACCCCAGATCCGTGGCAGTCTACGAGATCTACGCCAGAAAACAGAATAGGAAAATCAGAACAGCACGGTGAACTAGACTGGAGACCACCCTGGAGTAATGCAGCATTGTAAAATATCAAATTCCAAGCACCAAATTACAAACAAATTTCAAATTCCAATACTCAATGACCAAAACAAAAAACAGGTTTGGAATTTGGAGTTTTGGTCATTGTGATTTGTTTGATATTTGGGATTTGTGATTTGGAATTTCAATGCCTCCCATTACTTCAAAACAGATCGCACTCGTTAGATGAACGACGATTAGCTAGGTTGGGGATAAGTTCGAGAGAATGTACACGTGGATTCTGATATTATTGGTTGTCGCTGCAGTTTTCTTCGTGCTCAAACTTGCCTACGTCTTTAGCACTGCCCTGGTTCTTCCTTTTACTCGAGGAGCACTGTACGTCTCGACCTCCCGAGCAAGAATCTCCGCTGTCATGGACGCGGTACCGATGCAACCAGGCCAAGTCCTCGTCGACATTGGTTGCGGGGATGGGCGAGTTCTTCGCAAGGTTCGAAAAAGATATGGTGCCAGAGCGCTGGGATACGAGCTGAATTTTCTCGCGTATCTGAAGGCTAAGCTCCTGTGCCTCGGTCTGCGAAGCGTAGAGGTAAAATGGGGCAATTTTTGGACGGCAGATCTGTCCGAGGCCGACGTTGTTTTTTGCTATCTCTTTCCCGATGTAATGAGTGATTTGGCAACGAAGTTCAAAGCCAATCTCAAGCCCGGAACTGTGGTTGTGTCGTGCAACTTTCATTTGCCAGGTTTCATTCCAGAACAGGTTTTGCGACCCGGTAACTCATTGCATAACAGTCCCATCTATATATATCGGTTCAGCAATTGATTGGCCTCATTTCTTCCATCAGTTAACGCTGAAGTAATGATGCTCGAAGATTTTCAATCCATCGTTTACGCGCTTATTCGACCAAAGAACGGAGCAACTTTCCCCATTGCTCTTGATTCCGCCCAGCAATTTGATCAGGAGCGGACTGACAAGGTCGGGGTCGCCCAAACTCTGAATGCTGCATTCCTTATAGTTGTTGCAGGTCAAAACCACCCGAAAGCATCTTCTGCCCTTGGGTTTCTAACTCGAATGGCTGCATCCCCTGAGTGGAGAGATGCAGCTGAGTTTTACCTGAGTGGCATAGAAAGAATGCATTATGAAATCAAAACTGTCTGTGGGCTAGATCAAGAATTCGCTGCTCTTCTCAAGACAGCCTCTACCTGGCTGTCTAACAAAGAGAACTTGACAAAAACTCATGAGGTTACCGAGCACCTTTGGTCAGTCTTTTTCCCTGAAGCCAATTCTCTCCGCACACATTGGAGTGAACGCTCTGAGGAGCTCAGAAAAAAACGCACCGTTGCCATCACCAAGTTGAACGAAACGCCGATCTCCGATCCGGCTCGAGAAATACTCTACACTTCCAATGTCCTTTTAACCCTTCCCCCGGCCTCTCAATCTCTCGAAACACTTCCTGTTAGCGAAGATCTGAAAAAAACGCTGAGATTGGCAAAAAGCGAACCTCAGCTCTACTGGTATGATCACCCAATTCAAATCGGCGTGGCCCCAGAGAAGAACGAAGTACTGTACGGTCTCCGTGGCCTCGAGGATACCCTGGAATTTGAAGGTACTCGTGGTAACGCTTCGAGCAACGCAAAACTTATCTGCCTGTTATCGGTCTCAGTAACCCACCCCAGCCTCCAAACCATTGCCAGACGTTACATTGAGGAGGAATTAAGCAAAGCAGGTGGGTTGCGTAACATTGATGTCTACGTCTTCAGTGAAGCAGACACTCGTAGACTAGTGGACGAGATTCTTGCTCCGGCAGCGCTTCGTTATCTGGGAGATGTTGACTCAGAAGAACTATCGACTGTATTTGGCGTAGACGGCGAATACGGCAGGCACTATAGTTTCTTAAAGGCCATAGCTGCCTTGTGGCAGATTTTTATGGAGCCTGAAATAAAGGCAACCTTTAAAATCGACCTGGACCAGGTGTTCCCTCAAGAAGAACTGGTGGAGCAGGCAGGAGCTTCAGCTTTTGAACATTTTACTACTCCGCTTTGGGGTGCTCAGGGGTTCGATTCAGAAGGAAGACCCCTCGAACTCGGTATGATTGCCGGAGCTCTGGTTAATGAAAGTGACATTGGCAAATCCCTATTCACGCCTGATGTAGGCCAGCCAAATCGCGAGCTTTTTCCAGACGAGCACGTCTTTTTCAGCACCTTGCCGCAGGCGCTTTCAACTCAGACTGAAATGATGACGCGCTACAGCACACCTACCTTGGATGGCAAAAAAACATGCATCCAACGCGTTCACGTCACCGGCGGAACCAACGGTATTCTGATTTCAACTCTAAGACACCACAGACCTTTTACCCCATCCTTTTTTGGCCGGGCGGAAGACCAGGCTTATATCTTCTCAGTATATCCTAATCCTGGTGTCAAACTGGCATATGCGCACAAAGACGGCCTCATAATGCGCCACGATAAGAAGGCATTCGCTCAGGAAGCAATTCAATCAGCTCACATTGGCAAACTCCTGGGTGACTATGTCCGTATCCTTTTCTTTTCAGCCTACGGTTCGGTTTTGGACGATAATATTTCAAGATTGAAAGATAGTTTTGATCCTTTTACAGGCTGCTTTATCTCCAAGATTCCAGCAACGGTAGTTCATTTGCGCTTCGCACTAAAAGCGGCATCTTTCTTCGCCGGAGGCCAGGATAAACAAGGACTCGAATTCATTTCCCATGGTGCAAAAAGAATCGCAACTGCACAAGAGTTTGTTCAGGGAGAGAACTCATCGTTCAAACAGCAACTAGAAAAAGAACGGCTCGGCTGGAATCTCTATTATGATCTTCTTGTTGCTCTTGAAGAGGCGCTGAGCCAAAAAGATGGTTTCGCCTTGGAATTGCAGGAGAAAGCAGAAAAAATAGTCGGTGCTTGTTACATTTGGAGTTAGCCAATGTTGCTACCTCTTCAAAAAGGCATTCTTTACGGTCCTATAGACTCTAGGCGATTGGGCAAATCTCTGGGTATTAACCTCATGCCTTCAGATTTCAAACTTTGCTCCTTTAATTGCGTCTACTGCCACTATGGCTGGACGAGAAAACACTTCTTGGATTTCCACGGCCTCCACAAGGACTTACCTTCTATCGATGCTGTGGTACGGAAGGTGGAAGAAGCAGCAAAGTCAAAGATCCCTTTTGATTTTTTGACATTTTCAGGAAACGGTGAACCGACTCTTCATCCACACTTCCCGGAGTTAGTGGAGCACGTGATAAGGATAAGAGACAAATGTAGGCCCAGGGCAAAAATTGCCCTTCTTTCCAACTCTAGTGGACTCCTGCATGAGAAAGTGAGAGGAATTATCGCAAAAATAGACATGCCTGTGTTCAAGTTGGATGCAGGGGCAGAGGTAAAGTTCAAGGAAATAAACAGGCCTGCTCGAGGCATTGATTTTGACGAAATAGTAAATCTCCTCTCGTCACTTCAAGAAATCTACATCCAGACCGTTTTGGTACAGGGAACCCCTTCAAATGTGGGCAAAGAAGATATAGCTTCATATTTTCAACAACTCAGTCGTATTCAACCACAGGAAGCTCAGATCTATTCCATTGACCGGCCCGTTCCCAAGGCGCAGATCAGGCTTGTTCCTCCTAAGA
>JASFGC010000382.1:0-3749 GCA_050123975.1 Syntrophobacterales bacterium
TTACCCCCAAAGTCACGGGGGGCAGAGTTACCAGAAAAGGTCAGACCTGTCCCCCGTATATGGTTAGGACGAAGGCGGCAAAAAGGTAATGCAAAGCTACTCTCATGGTGATGGCCATTTCGGGTTCCTCGGATAAAATTAGCATATTGTAAGGATTATACGACGCATTTTCAACGGCGGTAGGATGGAGGAGATAGTACGGTTTTTCTGGGAAGGGCTGTAACCCACCAAAAGGCAAGGAAAAACTTTTGCATAACAACCAAAGGCGGTTTACAATACTTCACAGCCTCAATCAGCAATCGTCACATCTCATGATCATAGAAAAAACGTGGAGGAGTTGTCTGTTATGAGAAAGACTGAAACCCCCGTGGTAAAAAGGTCTCTTTCATCATGGATTCGATCAAGCAATCTTAAGCTTCAAGCGCTGCTTTTACTGGTGATCCTGATCACGGTTTTTGCCAGGGTGCTACCGCTAGAAATGCAGAAAAGGATCGTCAATGAAGCTATCAGGTTCGGGGAAATCCAGCTCTTGTTCTTATACTGTGGTCTCTATCTTGCCGCGGTTGTTGTCGCCACTGGACTAAAATACCTGATCAGCGCTCTCCAGAATCTCATCGGCGAACGAGCCCTGGCCGACATGAGAAAGGCTCTCTATCATCACATTCTGACCCTTCCTCTCAATTTCTTCAGAAGGACCCAGCCTGGTTTGGTGGTTGCCTCCCTGGTTACTGAGCTCGCCTCGGCAGGAAACTTCGTAGGCATGTCTATAGGGGTCCCTGTGGCCAGTCTTCTTACGCTATTTGCTTTTGCCGGCTATCTGATTTGGCTCAATCCACTCCTGGCACTCATATCACTCAGTATATACCCCATGGTTCTCATTTTGCTCCCTCGACTGCAGCAGCAAGCCAATAAGGCCAACAAACGCAGGGTGGACACAACCAGGACACTTTCAGGCAAAATCGGCGAGGCTATTAGCGGCATTCATGAGATTCACGGCAACGGCTCCTACCGGATTGAAAACCGCAGATATGACAGAATGATTGATAAATTATACAAAATCAGGATTATCTGGAATCTCTATAAGTTTTCGGTTAAATCGCTAAACAATTTTTTCAACAATTTAAGCCCTTTTCTCGTTTTTATCGTGGGAGGTTATCTGGCTATCAAAGGCAGACTGGACCTTGGAGCGTTGGTCGCTTTTATCTCGGCTCAAGAGAAGATTTACGATCCCTGGAAAGAGCTTATTGCCTTCTACCAAGTTTATCAGGACGCCAGTGTTCGCTACAAGAGAACCATGGAATACTTCGATGAGTTGCCCGAGCACGCTCTCGAACCAGATGACCGCGAGCCTTACGAGCTCGAGGGCAGTATAGAGGTCAAAGACCTTTCATTCGTGGCAGAAGGTGGTATCCAGTTGCTTGATGGAATCAATCTCTCACTGAAGCCAGGAGAACAATTGGCCCTGGTTGGGTTCTCCGGCAGTGGTAAGAGCACTTTGGCCCAGTGCGTCGGGCAGCTCTACAAATATACTGGTGGACATGTTTTGCTTGGTGGTGAAGAAGTGACGGATCTATCCAAGAAAGACATGATTCACAACATTGGTTTTGTTTCCCAGACGCCCTTTACTTTCGAAGGGACAATCAAGGATAATATCCTGTATTCTTGTGCTTCCAAGCTCGATAGTGATGAGATAGACGAACGAGATGCCATGCCATCCCTGGACGACATGATCGAAGCTCTCCAACAGACAGGCATATTTGTGGATGTTCTCCGTTTTGGACTGAATACCATCCTGGTCTACGATGAGCACCAGGATTTGGCATCAAAGATTGTTCGAGTTCGCGAGCACTTCAAGCGAGAATTTGGTGAGGAACTGGCGGATTACGTTGAGTTCTTCGCTGAGGACAGCTATCTTTACCACTCCAATATAGCTGCGAATTTGACCTTCGGCTCACCCAACATAGAGTCTTTTGCCCTACAAAACCTGCCCAAAAATGACTATTTTCTGCAATTTTTGGATAAGGCAGATCTCACCCGGCCGCTGTTAACTCTCGGCGCAGAGCTCTGCAAACAGACGGTGGATATTTTGGGTAACCTGCCACCTGAAAAGGTTTTCTTCGAGCAAAGCCCCATCGGGGCAGAAGAGTTGGATGAATACAAAATGCTTGCTACCCGTCTGGCAAAAACGAAACTGCATCGTCTCTCGCCAGACGATAGGACCAGCCTCTTGCGAGTCGCGTTGCGTTTTATTCCTGGCATACACAAAATGGTTGGGATGCCATCCATTTTGGAAGAGTTGATATTGGAGGGGCGTGCACTTTTCAAAGAGAGTATATCCAGAGATGATCCTGGGGCTCTTACATTTTATCAGGCCTCGGAATATATTTACTCCCAGACTATTCTTGACAACATCTTCTTCGGCAAGACCAAAACAGTCAATCCACAGGCAGAGGAGAAGATCGATCAGAGTATCATCCAGGTTCTTATAGAAGAAGACTTGCTGGAGACTATTGTAGAAATAGGAATGGAATTCCAGGTGGGAAGTAAAGGTGACAGGCTCTCCGGTGGTCAGCGCCAGAAACTGGCCATAGCAAGGGTCTTTTTGAAAGCGCCCCGGGTTCTTATAATGGACGAGGCCACTTCGGCTCTCGATAACAAATCCCAGGCGCGTATACAGAGTTTACTCGACACCAGGTGGAAGGGGCGAAGTACTCTCATTGCGGTAGTGCATCGTCTTGACATTATCAAGAGTTATGACAAGATTGCGGTGATGAAGGCCGGAAGAATCGGTGAAATAGGGGCGTACGACGACCTTGTTGCCAAGAAAGGGATGTTATATGAACTCATCTATGGAAAAAAGACAAGCATCTGATACCAGTGAGTTCCAAGAAAATCTTGAGATCCTGCGACAAATGGATTTTTTCTCAGCACTGTCTCTTCAAGCTCTCAAGGTGTTTGCTTATCTTTTTACCAGGGAGATGTTTAAGCCAGGGGACCATCTCTTTCGCCAAGATGACAATGATGGCATAGCATTCTACATTTTGTCAGGAACTGCCGAGGTGGTTCGCAAAGATGAGAGCGGCGAATTCTCTCTGGGTAGCTATGGTGAGGGCGAATTTTTGGGTGGGCTGGCATTGCTCGGTGACATGCGACGTCTTTTTTCCCTCAAGGCAGTGACCGAATTGAGGTGTCTGGTGATGACCAGGGAGAAGTTTCTCAAGGCCATTGAACAATTTCCTGAGCTGATACCGAGAGTTCTGGAAACCGTGGTTGACCGGATTCGTTCCTGGGAAGAGAGACTTCTCATTGATCAAGAAGGACTATGCGATAGTTGTAGAATGAAAGTTGGTGTGAGTCTTGTATGAACAGGAGGAACAAGCTCTATTCCATGAAATAGGTGGGTGAAGCGTTGTATTTTAGGGAAGGTTTACGGTCATGATAGCAGATAGAGTTTCATTGGAACTCAAAAACTCTCTCTCTGAACTGAGCACATTGGGAAGCAGTTTAGAGCAGTTCGGAGAGGCGCTCGGTCTCTCTAGCAAGATATTATTCGAGATCTCTCTATCCATTGAAGAGCTTTTCAGCAATATTGTCTCGTACGGATATACTGACGATGCTGTGCACTGGATCAGGTTTGCCATTTCACATGAAGACGAAATGCTCATCATACGGCTAGAGGATGACGGAATTCCTTTTGATCCTCTCAAGGCAGAGGAGCCAGATTGTGAGTGTCCCATTGAAGAGCGCAA
>JASFGC010000383.1:0-3746 GCA_050123975.1 Syntrophobacterales bacterium
TGTTCTAAAAACCTGAGATCGTTGTCAAAAAACAACCGGAGGTCGTTGATTCCGTACCTGAGCATGGCTATGCGTTCGATGCCCATGCCAAAAGCATATCCGGTAACCTCTTCCGTGTCATAGCCAACCATTTTGAACACTTCTGGATCGACCATGCCAGAGCCCAGAATCTCCAGCCAACCGGTTTCCGAACAGACCCGGCACCCCTTACCCCGACAGATGACACACTGGATGTCCACCTCTGCGCTGGGCTCAGTAAAAGGAAAGAAACTGGGTCGGAAGCGCAGATCCACATCCTCTCCAAACATCTGGTGCACGAAAACGGTGAGCACACCTTTGAGATCACCGAAGGAGACGTCCTTGTCCACCATGAGTCCCTCGACCTGATGGAACATGGGGGTGTGAGTCACGTCTGAATCGCACCGGTAAGCCTTGCCAGGTGCAATAATGCGCACGGGTGGTGGTTGTTTTTCCATAACCCGTACTTGAATAGGGGATGTGTGGGTACGCAAAACAATATTGTCCGTGACGTAGAAAGTATCTTGCATGTCCCGGGCAGGATGGTCTTTGGGGATATTGAGGGCTTCAAAATTGTAGTAGTCCAACTCAACATCTGGGCCCTCAACCACCTCGAACCCCAGACGTTGGAAGATTTCTGAGATCTCCAAGCTAACACTGGTGATGGGGTGCAGATGTCCCAGGTAAGGCAACCTTCCCGGCAGGGAAATGTCTAGGGCAGTTGTGTGGGCTGAGACGGAAGTGGTGCGGGATTGAGCCTCTTCGAAAGCGCTTTCCAGACGTACGCGTGTCTCATTCAGAATCTTGCCAAGAGCAGGACGCTCTTCGGCGGGACTTTCCCCCAGTTTCTTGAACAGGTGAGAGAGAGTTCCCTTGCGCCCCAGCACGTCGATGCGCAGCCGTTCCACATCCTCCGCGTTATCAATGGTTGCCAAGCGCTGGATGGTTTCCTGAAGGAGGGTATCAATTTCTTGTTTCATTGTTTTGGGAGGAGAACATCTAGGCGTCCCGGCGGGCCAGTTCCGCGATCTGAGCAAAGCCGTGGGGATCGTTGACGGCGAGATCGGCCAACACCTTACGATCCAGGTCTATTCCGGCCTTCTTGATACCATCCATAAACCTGCTGTAAGAGAGGCCATGCATACGGGCGGCCGCGTTTATCCGGGTGATCCACAGTGAACGAAAATGACGTTTGCGAACGCGTCGATCCCGATAGGCATACTGGAGCGCCCTTTCCACATTCAAACGGGCTGAGCGTAGTGATTTGCTTCGCGCCCCGCGATATCCCTTCGCCTGTTTCAGTATTTTCTTGCGTCGTTTCCTGGAAGCAACTGCGTGGGTTACGCGTGCCATGATTTACCCCTATTCGGATAACAATCTAATCCTTGTCAAAAAAAGAAGCATCCCTGTTATTTTTCCAGTATTCCACACCCATCTGCCCACCATTTCAGTGCGCTTAAGCATAGGGCAGCATCCGCCGAACTGCTCGGGCATTTGTGGGGTCAACAAGACCAGACTTCCGCAGGTTTCGCTTCCTCTTTGCTGATTTCTTGGTCATGATGTGGCTTCTGAAGGCTTTAGAGCGGCGGAGCTTTCCACTGCCGGTGGTCTTGAAACGCTTGGCTGCGCCGCGATTACTTTTCATCTTAGGCATTGTAACTCCCGTGTGGTCTCAGTACTCGAAACGAATCAAAAAACATATCTTTAAGTTCAAAAATTGTCAAGATATTTTTGGCTAGACCAGAACGGTAGCGGTAGCGCGCAACAAGGACTCCTGGGCCTGCAAACTCAGAGCACGGCGTAGGTGTGCTCGCTGCAGGCTTTCGGCGTAGTTCTCAATACAGGAAGGGATTTTTCCTAATCAGGCAGAAAAGCTACGAGCGAGGAGCCAGTATCATGGTCATGTTTCTTCCCTCGAGCTTGGGCGACTGTTCCACAACACCTTCTTCTTCAGTGTCCGCGATGATACGCTCGAGGACTTTCAATCCTAGTTCAGAATGGGCTATTTCTCGCCCGCGGAACATGATAGTTATCTTTGCCTTGTTGTTCTCCCCAAGGAAACGTTTGATGTGCCGCAGTTTAAACTGATAATCATGTTCTTCGGTCTTCGGGCGGATTTTCACTTCCTTTATCTGGATTATGGTCTGCTTCTTTTTCGCCTCCTGGAGTTTCTTGCTCTGCAAGTATTTGTACTTACCATAATCCATTATCTTGCATACAGGTGGTGTTGCTTTGGGCGCCACTTCCACCAGATCCAATTTTTCTTCAACGGCGCGCTCCAGTGCTTCTTCCAGCGGCACTATCCCCAGTTGGGTGCCGTCTACACCTATAAGACGGACTTGGGGAGCTCTAATCCTGTGGTTTACGTTAACGTGCTTGTTTATTTTTCTTCCCTCCTTTCTGAGATGCAATTGAGCTTCTGGTCGTTAACTGAGATAAACGTTGCTTACTGAAGGTTTAGCCCAGAAGGATCTAAACCCAAGAGATACTTCATCTCTCAAATCCGAAATTCGAATATCGAAATTGGTCCTCCGGACTCCCCACCCTTCGGGCGGGTCCCAAGTTTCGAAACAATTTTCGAATTTTCGAAATTGTCCTGCGGACTCCCCACCTACGGCGGGTCCCCAGTTTCAAATGTCCAAAACTTTGTCTTTAAAGTTTTAATTAGCATTGTTTTGAGCATTAGAGAATTCGTATTTCGAATTTGTTTCGTGCTTCGTGCTTCATGCTTCGTATTTCAAATTCCTAACTCGCTCTATGCTGTGCCTCAAATTCAATATCTAGCATTTTGCATGCCGAAAAACACTAAGCTACTGTAAAAATCGAGTCGGCTACCGCGTTTTCTTCTCGAACTAGTTCAACGAAGTCCGCCACCTCCATGAGCTTTAAATCCTTGCCGTCTCTTCGGCGAGGTGAGACTCCTGCGGCTTCTACCTCCCGGTCTCCCACTACGAGCATGTAAGGAATCTTCTGAAGCTGTGCTTCTCTGATCTTGTAGCCCAATTTCTCGTTACGTAAATCCTTTTCCACTCGGATACCACCATTCAAGAGCTGCTTGTAGAGTTTTTCGCCATACGGTTGATGTCGGTCGGTAACAGTGAGAATGATGGCTTGTACCGGTGCCAGCCAGGTGGGAAAAGCGCCAGCGTAATGTTCGATGAGTACTCCTAGGAATCGCTCCATACTGCCAAGAAGGGTGCGATGAAGCATCACCGGACGGTGCTTCCCACCGTCGGGCCCGATGTAGGTAAGATCAAAACGCTCCGGCAAGGTGAAGTCGCACTGAATAGTGGAGCACTGCCAACGACGATTTAAGGCATCCTTCAGCAGTATGTCGATCTTGGGACCATAAAATGCGCCTTCACCGGCACAAATTGCATAAGGGATCTGTTTGTCAGTGAGTGCTTTTTCCAGAGCGACGGTGGCCCTTTCCCAATCTTCGTCAGTGCCGATACGCTTCTCTGGTTGGGTGCTGAGTTCAATTTCGTACTCGAAACCAAATAACCCCAGCATGTCCAGGGCAAAATCAATAACTCCCTTGATCTCGTCGTTCAGTTGTTCCGGAGTGCAGATGAGATGAGCATCATCTTGAGTGAATTGACGTACTCGTGTCAGGCCGTGAAGCACCCCGGACTTCTCGTGTCGATGCACCAGACCCATCTCAAAATAACGTATGGGCAGATCCCGGTAAGAACGAATTGTGGATTTATAGATGAGCATGTGGGCCA
>JASFGC010000384.1:0-3744 GCA_050123975.1 Syntrophobacterales bacterium
TCCTTCGGACTCCCCACCCTCCGGGCGGGGCCCCAGTTTCAAATGACCGAAACACAAGACAAGTTTCTATAGACAGTTATGTTTTGAACATTTGAGCATTCGGATTTTGTATTTGTTTCGTGCTTCACATTTCGGATTTCGAATTTGAGTGCATAGCACTTTTTGGTGTCTCTGTGGTTAATAATATATTACAGAAAGAAAGTGATGAGAGAACAGGCTACACTAGAAGCTGTGTTATTTGATATGGATGGGGTGATTGTCGACAGTGAACCGTTGTGGTCGAAAGCTGAAGAACAGCTCCTGGCTCGCAGAAATCTTCGCTACTCGCCGCAACTGAAAACTGTGATGATGGGACTAGGCTCCAGTGAGGCTGTTGGCTTTTTGATAAAACACTATGATCTCAAAGAGAGCGTAAGCGATGTGGTTGCAGAGCGTAACCAGCTTATTGCTGACCTCTTCCGTCAGTTCCTCAGACCGATACCGCACGCTTTGCGATTGGTCAGGTCAGTGCAGGCTGCGGAGATGAAGACCGGATTGGTCTCCTCATCACCGAAGAAGCTTGTAAATTTGGCCCTGAGCAGGCTCAATATCACCGAGCTGTTTGATCTCATTTTGAGTGGTGACCAGGTAGCTCGCGGCAAGCCTGCACCGGATATCTATCTTACGGCGGCCAGGGAGTTGGGGATGAATCACGAGAATTGTCTTGTGATTGAAGATGCCCCCCATGGCGTGGCTGCAGCGAAAGCCGCCGGCATGTGCTGTCTGGCGATCAGTACGAGTGTGAGCGAGTCAGAACTCGGCGAAGCTGACAAGGTGGTGAGGGATTTTTCTGAGGTCGATCTTCAAAGCCTGCGAGAACTCGTGCAACATCGACCACAAAGGTCACAGAGCACACCAAGGAAATAAGAGACTCCGCGGGTGGGGGTAAACCCCACCCGTACGATTTTCAAGTAACGTATTTGATGTAGGGGCGGGGTTTATCCCCGCCCGGGAATCTGTGAGAAGGTAACTCTGATGGTCTCACAAAACGATTTAATCGGACAACCCGTTCGCTCAGGTTGAATGACAAAGCAATATAAAGTAGAATTTTTATTGTGGTAGCTTAATAGAGAGAACCTTTCTGGGTTCAGATAAGAATCCGAAATTTTCTTACAAGGAAGAAAATGGCCCGCATTATCTATGACTTGGCCTCCAAGGGCAAGGGACTGTACCATATCTACACCGATCTTGATTTCTGGGATGCCCGCGGTTTATTGAAAGATCTTGCCAAGGTCAAAAGAAATTTCGGCAATTCACCGCCGGGTGATAAGTACCCTACCCAGGTGGTGGTTGAAGATATGAGCCAAAGGGTAAAGGGTGAAATCGAGAAACGGTTAAAGCGTGCCATACCGTCACCGCCCCGCCACCTTATCGTCCAGGCCATCATTTTTTCGGGAAAATTCGAGTTTGACTGGCGCCAATACTATCCTGAGCGCTGGTCTACGGACAGAGTACTCTTTTTTACCCGCAAGCGGCTTCCCATGAATCAACCCGTGATCAATAGCGCTTACAAGTGGGTACAGCTCTCCATCAACGATAATATTGTTACTATTCAACAACATCAAGGAGCCCGACCGGAAGAAGCCCAGGAAAAAGGAAAAAAGCAAAAAGAAAAACCATTTGGTCCCTCATGCTTTTAGCCCAGATATTTCATGAATCACTTGCTGCGACCAAGTATATGGCCGTCCTTCCTGGCGTCCTCGGGTGTCGGCCCCTGCGACGTACCACTCAGGTACGGAAACCAAAACCCTGCGGTTGCCAGGTGGCACGCCCATCTAATTCGCGCTCGCTGCGCTCCGCTCAGTCCCGCACCGCAAGCGGCATCTGCGACAAGCGGGTTCCCAGTTTCGTGGTCTCGCGACAGTAATTCATGAAATATCTGGGCCAGCACAGAGTGGTGGCGGAATAGGAGAGAAAGGCAAAGAAGATGACTGATAAGGAAATGAAGGCCAAACTGAGAGAACTGGATCGATTATACGCCGAACATGCTACCAATCAGGGCGGAGATGACTTCGAAAAGCAGAACAAGCTGCGGTTGGAGCTTCTTGACTCATTTCTTGCCTTGAAGCCTTATATCAAGAAACGCACAAAACTGCAGTGGTATGAGCCCACATACAACTATGCGATAACTGGGAATCTTGAGTATATCGAAGCGGCCAGAGAGGACTTGGCTCATATCATTGGCCAAGATGCCGACTCCGATTCTTCTGAGAAGGCGTAACCAAGACGAATTTATAGAATCCAGTAGCCAGTAGCCGGTAGGTGAGAGAAGTTCAATCGTCATTTCGCATTTCTCATTCCCCAATCCGCATTTAACATTAGAAACTCTCAGATAACACTCATTGAAACATTTGAGTGAATCTCCTCGACTAAAGGTCTGAGCTTCCAAAATCTATAAAAAATCTCCTCCCCCTTGGGAGACCGAGTCACAATTCGCCCAATCCGTCATTCCGGACGAGCGCCGCTTCGCGGGGCGAGATCCGGAATCCACTGAAGGTTCTCTGCAATCGCCTTCTTCCTGGATCCCGGCTCGCGTCCGCCGTGGGCGAACTTGGCCGGGATGACGAACTGTGTTCCAATCACAGGGGAGAGGGGATTAAGGGATGTCATCCATCCCCATGCAAAGCTCGGGGCATTCTGGCAATCTTTGCAAAATGCGAAATGATAATTGATAAATGCGCATTGCGCATTGTCCCTCTGCCTGCTGTCAGCTGAAAGCAGGACTAGAGTTCGTACTGCCCTTCCATGTCGAGGATGAACTCGTTTGAGCCTTCCCCAGCCGTAACACGAAATGTCCCTTCACCCGTGATGCCGGCTAGCTTGCCGGTTCCTTTATACGTTTTCCACGTACCATTGCTGACTCTGGTATTACCGTCCCGCTCGCCCTCAAAGCGGCTGTAGACCGAGCCATATTGAAAATTGGTGACAGTATAGCCCTGCATGGGCCCAGAGCCTTTTATCCGGTCGTGGAAGTTAACGCTGCGGCGAGAGACAAATTCGCCTGCCACGCCCACCTCGTATTCAATAGGCTCTCCCTCCAATTCAAGAATCATCAGGGTGTGGTCGGGCTCGTCATGGACATAGAGGGACTCTCTCCGAGTAACGCGAAGTTTGTAGGAAGCTTTTCTTTTCATGGTCCTCTCCTTTCATACATGTTCCGGGAAACGCTGGCATTTACTTAACATCGAAAACCTGGGCCTTGGGGCCAGGTCAGATCGCAGAGAGCATAGCGCATGGCGCATAGCGTACAAATATAGGGGGCTTTGGCATTGACAGTTTTTCGCTCTGCGCTCTGCGCTTGGCGCTTTGCGTCATGAGCAGGGTCCTTTGGATCCGGATTCTTTGCTCATTCTGCAAACGGGCTCGGTAAATCTACTGCCGGAAATGGGTCGTCCGATTTGACCTTACGGCTTATTCCAGTGTACAAAAAAACTTCGCATTGGCAACTAGTTTTTCGCAGAGCGCGGTTTTCGACAGGATCAAACAAAGCAGTGCATGGCGCACGGGGTCGTGTATGGTCATAGGTCATGGGTAATGGGTTATGGGATGGATCCTACCTATAACCTATTACCTCTGACCCATAACCCTTCAAGCAAGAGGTTGGCATCCATGACTAAGAATCCGTTCACTGAGGCAGATCTAGAGCAGATAAAGCAAATGGGTATCACTGAAGACGAGGCGAGAAGACAGCTGGCCATCCTGAAA
>JASFGC010000385.1:0-3739 GCA_050123975.1 Syntrophobacterales bacterium
AGGATGAGAACAGCGATGACTGTCCCACATTGGCTCATCGTACGGCTCAAGAACCAGTATCCCATGCTTCGTTATTTTGAGGACCGTACCTTTGGCGTAGAGATTGAATTCTACGGGTTGAATTACGTTCTCACTCCCCTTGATAGCGGCATCATTAAGCCTTACAACATTTCCTCTCGAGCCAGGGATGGCCGATACTTCCACCAGCTTTGCACCGACTCCAACATTACCCTTGGAGCGGACAGAGACTCATGGCATTTTGAGGAAGACACATCCGTGAGAGGCAAGCTTCACACCAGATATGGCGCCGAACTCGTCAGTCCGATTCTGAGTGGCATTGGAGGCCTGGTAGAGGTCTACCAAGCCATGCAGTTTCTCAACGAGATCAAGGGAGTAAATATTGATGGGTCGTGCGGCTTCCATGTTCATCATGGGGTGGATCGAGATGTGTACCGCTGTGAAAACCTCAGAGAGCTCGTCAGGCTCGTGCACCCCATGGAGAGTCTGTTTTATCTACTCATCCCGGGAGAGCGCCAGAACAAGAGTACCTGTCGCCCCATGGAAATAGATGTTAAGGCCTTTTTGCAGGACTGCGATCCCGGGTGCGGACCAAGTAACTGCCGGCTCAAGAAATTATGGTATTCGCCGGAAAACCGCTATGATCCTGAGAATGCCAAATATCCGCGCTACGATACTACCCGTTATCACGGCTTGAATCTCCACTCCTACTGGTTTCGCTCCACCATTGAATTTCGCTATCACTCCGCCGTGCTGCACCATATCGACGATGCCATGCAGTGGATCATCTTCAGCCAGTTTCTGGTGGAAATGAGTCAGGGACATATTCCAACCATCCAATTTCATGGCAACGGTAACAAGTGGTTACAAACAATTTACGTAATCTACCACGCTTTAGGCTATACGGACCGAATCAAATTTTACCCCAGCTAGCTGGACGCTGACAGTTAACTGCTACCATTTCTGAAGCCCAACTTCGCATACCACGCCGGAAAACGACCGAGAGCGCAAACCAGATAAGTAAACAGAACAGCTATTTAACATTGGTGGGGGCTGCTATGTGTGACATTTTTGCCCTTTCGGCAGGCTACAATTATACCGCCCAGAACTATCTGCCCATCTTTGCCGAAAAGGCCAGGGAAAACATGAGTGGTTGGGGCATTGGTTTTTTTCGCGATGGCCAGACCTTGGTGGAGAAATCATCTGAGCAGGTATTCAGAGGCGATCAGGTACACGAGAGTTTCCAACGGTTGGCAAGGGTTATCGACAGCAGAATAATCGTTTCCCACATCAGCTGTCCCCGGAGCGGCGGACGCCACAGCGCCCACAACAACCCTTTCGCACTTTCTTTTCTAGACCACATCTGGCTTTTCGTTAACGTTAGCAAAAGAAAGGAAATAGGAGAATATCAGACGGCTAATGAGCCCCGTCTAGAATCGGACGTATATGCTGCCAGGATTTTCGAATATCTTCGGGATCAAATTTTAAATCAAGTGGAAAAGTACCCCTATGCCAGTCTCTATGGGGCTCTCCGCGAAAGCATTCGCAATCTACTATCCGACTACCCCGGTCTGTACACCTTTTTTCTCGCCAACGAGTCCGTGCTCTTCGGGTTTTCCAACTATCGGCGACTTCAGCTCTTGAAAAAATCAGAGAGCCTTGGAGACATCCTTCTTATCACCTCTGTTAGAGAAAGGTTGAGTCCGGAAGATTGGCTAACCATTACTCCAGACGTCAATTCCCCAGGCAAACTTTTGGCTGTTGCTGGACCGGATGTGTTGCATTATGGAGATATATAAAATACGCAGAGCGCATGGCGCACAGCGCAGAGCGTATGACTGGGAATTTATGACACGCTATGCGCACTGCGCTTAGCGTTCTGCGGTAAACGAAGTGAGCCAGATGTGTGATATATTTGTTCTCTCGGCAGGAAAGAACTATTCCGCCCCCAAATCCTTGCCTCTCTTCGCCAGACAAGCCAGCAAGAACTTGGACGGCTGGGGTATAGGTTACTTCAAGAAATACAATGCCTATGTCGAGAAATCAGCAGAACAGGCCTATGAGGCCGACCGAGTTCACGATGCTTTCCAGAGGCTCGCACGGGTGGTTAACAGTAGAATCATCCTCTGCCACGTCCGCCTGCAGACCAGCGGTCCGGTGGATGAGTGCCACGCCCACCCTTTCAGCCTGGAATTCGCTGGTCATAACTGGCTTTTTGCCCACAACGGCAGAGCCCCAGCCGTTGAGGCTTACCGCACCAGCGCTTCTCCCATCGAGGGTGCTCTGAGCGATTCTGCTAGAACTTTCGAATTTTTGCGCGACCGCATCAGTTCTTATCTGCGCAGCCCCCCACGGGTCTTGCCCACTCTTTTCGAGGCTATCCACCAGAGCACTGCCCAGCTCATAGAGGAATATCCCGGCGACTATAATTACCTGCTGACCAACGGCCACGTTCTCTTTGCCTTTACCAATCATCGGCAGTTTTTGATCTTGAAAAGAAGCAAGAAACTGGAAGGCGGCTTAATGCTCACTACATTGGCCCGGGGGTTGAGCAATGAGAGGTGGTTGCGACTGGCAAAGAGCACCAACAAGCGGGGGCTCCTGCTTATGATTTCAGGCACAGACGTAATTTTCCGCCAAGCGCTTTAGTAACTCCACGTTAAAACCCCTCCTCACTCTCTAAGCGAAGCTGACCAAATACCATAATTACCCACTCTCTTTTCCCATAACTCATTCAAATAACGAAATTTATCAAAAATATTACCCAAAACATCCCGTAGATAAAATGGGTAAAATTACCCACAAGTGGTACGGCAAGAAATGGGTAAAAACTACGGAGAGGATTACGTTACCAGAGGCGGCGAGCGAGGGGGTGCTGAGTTCGAGGGATGAGGTGGATGGCCTGCTGCTCACAATGGCTCCGGCACACACCACAACCGTAGCAGCGCAGCGGATCAACAAAGGCGACTTTGCGCGCCGCCGCAAAACTAATGGCCCCGAATTGGCAGGCCGCAAGGCAGGAACGACAGCCACTGCACCTGTCCTCCGCAGTCTGGGCAACGTATTCTCCACGAAAGAAAAGATGAAAGCCGTAGCGATCAGTCAGCAGTGCCAGGCAATCAGACCGGTCACAATTGCAGAGGCCACCGATAAACGGCGTCTTGAAGGTCCACAGAGAGTGGATCAGACTCTCCTTTTCATACGCCTGCAGCAGGTCCATAGCCTCTGCCTTGCTCAAGCGCTCGAAAACATTCACCTCCGGCCCGAGCCGAAAGGTCTCGAGAAAGGTCTCCTTTATATCAAGAAACTTTTCGGGATCAATGCTGAGCCCGAAGCAGTAACGGGAGTTGTTATCGCCGGTGCTGCTTTTACGGCAGATGCAGGGCATTCTGACGATGGAACTGGCGAGATCCAAGACCTTGTCGAGATCTTCAAGGGGAACCACCTGGCCAAAGTGATCTCGGCGGTATTGTCGCTCGTAAAACCAGTAACACAGATGTCGCAACCATGCTGGTGCTTTAAGCCCTAAGTGAAATTTCTTTTCCAACTCAGCCACATGATTGTTGCCGACATCCAGGATGAAATCTTTGATATATTGACGCCGCCGTAAATCAGACAACAGATCCTGGGAATAGTGCTCTGCCTTGAGATACCACTTTTTGCCTTCACCATGCTGGTGACAGAACTGACACATAAGCTAACACCAATGCGGGTCCAAAAG
>JASFGC010000386.1:0-3703 GCA_050123975.1 Syntrophobacterales bacterium
TGAGGTGGTTGACCACAGCAAAGAAATAAATAAAACCATACTCGCTATGAAAAATCTTTTTATCATTGCTTTCATTTTCTTCCCCCCCCCTGAATCTGTAATCTTGCTGTCTGTTTTTGTTTGTTTATCTTCCTTGTGCAGAAGCGATGCCAAAAAAAAAGAAAAGCTAAAAATTATGTTATATTAGTATTTTACGTGGTTTTAAATTTTTCAAAAACTCTTGTTAGATCGCAAAATTTGGCCAAATGACCAAATTTTTCTTGGCGAGATAACCAGGGGGGGAGATTGCGGATTGTGGATTGCGGATTGTGGATTGCGGATTGTGGATTGCGGATTGTGGATTGCGGATTGTGGATTGCGGATTGTGGATTGCGGATTGTAAAAAAAAGGTTTCAGGTGTCGGGTGTCAGGTTTCAGAGAGGAAAAACAAAAAAGCTGAAACCTTACTTATTGGGATTGGAGATTGCGGATCTCGGAATGCGAATTTCGGATTTGAAAAAGCATAGAGCATAGGGCATGGAGCACAGGGCAGGAGGAGATAATTGCGAATTTCGAATTTTGAATTGCGAATTTGAGAAAGCACAAGGCAGGTTGGAGAAAGGCGAAGTTAATGAAAATTACAAATCAAAATAGATCACAATGACTGAGATTTCAGTGTTCAGATTTCAGTTTCTATGTTTCTTTTTCCTGACACCTGACACCTGAAACCTGACACCTGAAACCCCGAAATTTAGTGCTTGGGGTTTGGGATTTTAGAATGCGGATTGTAATTTATATATTGTAGGATGAATGATTAGTTTTAGGCCTCGAGGTCTTTGAGTTTTTTTCTTCTATAGCGGAAGGAATAATAGCTCATTCTCAAAAGCTTCGCCGCTTTTGTTTCGTTACCGCCCGCCTTTTCCAGGGCCTCTCTTATGTAATGTTCCTCCAGGGCCTGGAGATCAAGGCCTTCATCCGGTAGAATTGGAATACCACCGTCGCCTTCAGCAGCTTGCTGGGCAACACCCTCGGAACCTCCCTCCAGACCAAGATCCTGTGGGGTTAGCTCGGGTCCATGGCCAACAAGGATGCCCCTCTCCACCAGGTTTCTCAATTCGCGAATGTTTCCTTGCCATTGGTGATTTTTCAGATAACCTTCGGTTTCAATAGAGAAACCGGTGAAAGACTTTCCGTGTTTGGTGCCGAATTCGGAAAGAAAGTGTCTGGCTATGGGCACGATATCGTCACGGCGATTGTTGAGAGAGGGGACCTCAACTTTAATAACCGCCAGCCTGTAGTAAAGATCCCTTCTGAACAGATCTTTTTCTATCATGGCAACGAGATCTTTGTTGGTAGCTGAAACCACTCTGGTTTGGATTTGGAGCTTTTTGGTACCCCCCACCCTGTAATACTCCCCCTCTTCAAGGAAACGGAGGAGTTTGGCCTGGGCTTCGAGGCTTAGATCGCCCACTTCATCAAGAAATAAAGTGCCGTCGGCGGCCTGTTCCACCAACCCCTTCTTGCCAGCCGCCTTGGCGCCGGTAAACGCTCCCTTCTCGTACCCAAACAGCTCACTCTCAATGAGGTCTTTTGGAATGGCAGAGCAATTCAAGGTGAGAAAGGGCCCATTAAAGTTGGGGCTCTTATAGTGGATGGCGCTCGCTATCAATTCTTTGCCGGTGCCGGTTTCGCCGAGGATGAGAACCGGGGTGTCGACAGCTTTAGCCACCTTGTCCACAAACTGCATTACATCCTGGATGGCATTACTTTCTCCGACAAAGCACGGGATATTTTCCTTGAGATACTTTTCCTGCAGGACCTGAACTTCTTTTCGGAGCCTGATTTTATCAAGGGCGTTTCGAACACTGACCTCCAAGGCATCTACATTAATGGGCTTGGTCATGTAGTCGGAAGCCCCAAGTTTCATGGTAGAGATTGCGGTGTTGATGTCGGTGGAGGCGGTGACCATAATGACCAGGGCTTCTGGATGGAGCTCTTTAATCTTGCGCAGAGCGTCTACACCGCTCATGTCCGGCAGCCCAATGTCAAGCAGAATCAAATCGGGAGGATCATCTTTGATTACCTCAATTGCACTGCCGGCTGTGGGGAAAGTCTTCACCTGAAATTTTGACTCCAGGGCCAGGCTCAACACTTCCCGCATGTCGGAGTCGTCATCTACGACATATATGGAATATGCGACCACGTCTCGTTAATCCTTTTCCTCGTTAATGATAAAATGTTGAATCAGACTGGCTGAGTTACGGTATGGAATTTTACATACAAACATCATGCCAGTATGAGCATTTCGGCTGAAACATATAAGAACAAAGAGCAAAGAGATATCCAGGCTAGGCGTATAAAGATCATGTCACGAAGGTACTAGCGGTCCTGGTAAAAGATTTCCCGGGAACGCGGTCCAACGCTGAGCAGGCGATTTTCCTCTCCTGTATCGCCTGAAGCAGCTTTTGTAGAACCTTCTTACCAATAGGTGAGATCTATTCTTGGGAAAATGTGGGCGGGCATTCATATTCTTGGGGTAATCGTAGGGTCAGGGATAGCAGGAAGCCCATAAAGATCAATACCCCCACCAGAGAGAAACCAAAAGCAAAGGAAACAGTATCACCCATTACACCGATGCCGGCTGGGATCGCTCCAGCCCCAATAAGAAAGGCAAGGGGAATCGTGAGCGAGACAGCCACGTTGCGGGAAGTTGAAGGCCCTATGCAGGACAGGGCTGCAAATCCTGCCGGAAAAAAGCAGACTGCCAGCATTGGCTGGGCGAAAACAATGAGTACCATCCAGGACCCTTTTGTTACACCCAGTAGGAAAGTCATGGTACCGGTGAGCAGAAATACAGCGGCCATAATTTTCCTGGCACCGAAACGATCTGTTGCCCAACCAGCAAGAAATGCCATCCCAAGGCCTGAAACGCGCGAGACAGCTACCAGAGTGTTGGCCCAGTATTGGTCCATAGAGCGCTCAGTGACCAGGTAGAGAGGCAGCATGGCATAAACACCCAAGCTTCCAGTGATGGCCAGGCTGAAAAGGATGGTCATGACCCAAAAAGCTGGTTTGACCAAAATCGTTCTGAAAGAGGCAACGCTGGGGGCATCTCCGGGAAACCGACCACCCGTACCAAATCGACCGAAGGTGATACCTGCCCCCACTGACGCTATACCCATTACAGCCAGAATTCCTCTCCAGGAAAACCATTGCAGCAGAATCTCAGATAATAAAGGGGCCGCAACGAAGGCTAAATTTGGAGCCAGTTCGTGGATGGCTAGTGCTTTCCCCCACTGACTAGGACTGGTCAGCGACGTCAAGGTGGAGATACCCGATGGCAGATAAAGCCCTGCTGCCAAGCCCAGGAATACCAGGCCCATGCTAATCCCCAACAGACTATCGCTGGAAGAGATTCCAAGGAGAGCAAGGCCAATTGCGGTGGCCGAGACAATTATTGTCCATCTGTGCATGAACCGTGAGGCCACAAATCCTGACCCCAGAAGAGATATGAAGTATCCCACTGATATCAAGAGAAAGAGTGAACCTGCTTCTGAATGCCCCAGGCTCAAGTCTTTTTCAATGGTAGGCAGCAGAGGGGCAAGAATTATTCTGCCCAGGAAATTCAGGAAAAAGATCCCGGCCAAGAAAAGAATGGGACCGATGTATGATCGAAAAGATGTTTTTTCTATTTTAGTAGCGCTGTCAGAGTTCTGGCGAGGTG
>JASFGC010000387.1:0-3698 GCA_050123975.1 Syntrophobacterales bacterium
AACCGCAGTTATCCGTCTACCATCGAATAACCATGCTTCTCAGGTTCTTGGTGAATCTCTTGAATCTGCGTCATTTTCACAGATGCTTTTTAACCAGTAGATCAATTGGTCACCGTGCTTTTACAATCGGAACTGCAGCCCACGGCGAAAAGCAGGGAAGGAATGATGACAAACGTGGCCACAAGCCGTGGATGCCTTCGTTGCAAAGAAGCCAACCTCATGTGGTTCTCAATTTGAAAGAGTGATCTAATGTAGGGCAGTATTCCTATGGGAGCAGTATGAATTGTAACACAAATTTACCCCAAGACAAGTTATTTTTCCTAGTTTATAGAAAGATTGGCGGCTATTCGTTGAGGTGAGAAATATACGGAAATCCAGGACGACGAGCTGCCGTCTCAGGTGTCCGAAAGTAAGACACTCTCACCAAGAGGTGATCTGCACGACGCTGAAAGGGTAGGTGAGGATCAGATGGTCTTTCATTGGGGCCAGCGGCGAGCGACACCGACACCAGCGCCGAAAAGGATCAGAAAAGTGCCGAGCCAGAGCACTGTCATGCCGGGTTTTGTGCTGACTTCTGCAATAAAGGCAGGAGGAGTCGGTTGAGCAATTTTTTCCTGACCAGCGGATGCGGGGCCTTGGTAATCAAGGATGATACTTCCCGAACTTGCCTCTATACGGCTAAGGCTGAGGTAAGCCTCAGCAGGTCCCGGCAGTTTAACTCGGCGAGCGGTGTTGCCCTCTTTGCCCATGGTGAGGACCGGTTTTAGGGGGAGGGGGTCTTCACCCTTATAGGAAACGAGAATATCGGCTCCCACACTCACACCCTGGCCTTCCTTCTGAGTCATCATGCCCGATATGTCAAAGCCAACAAATGTTATCTCATAGTCTTGAAACTGAATCTTCTGTTGCTTTTTTATCTCCAACTGCTCTCTATTGGCAGAACGACCTCCCTCTGAGGCGGGTTGGAAATCCACCGGTGCGATGTAAAGATCGGAGACCAGTCCGCGTCGAATATGGGGGCGGCTGAAACGCCTGGACTGACCATCCGGGGTGCTCTCGGAACGGATATCGGGGCGGGCGATAAATTCAGTGTTTCCTTTCTTGACATCCACGGGAAGATCCAACCGCACCCCTCTTGGTTCCCTCATAAATTTCGGTCCACTGAATTCCATATCATAACCCAGTGCAGGTTCCATTTTGCCTTGGGGCAGCAGTACCTTTTCAGAGCGATCATAAACCGATGAGGCTATGATGCCGACGAACATCAATCCCACCCCCAGATGGGCGATGGCTCCAGAGGACATGGTAAATTTCTTCCTGATAAGCGTTATGGCTAGGTGCAGATTCATGCCCACAGTAGCTCCGGCAAAGACCGCAAGCACCAGCACAGCTATACCCGGATAGCCGTGGTAAAGTGTAAGGGCTCCAGATACGATCGCACCTACCACGGCCCAGAGCATTTTACGAGAAAGTTTGGCAAAATCGTTTTTTCCCCAGGCCAGCAGAGGCACAAAGCTCAGAAGCAGCACCATCATAAGCGCCAGGGGCATATTGGTGTCCACGTAGAATTCATTGGAAACTTTGGAGGCTTTTTCGAGCACTCTGGTGATGAGAGGCGCAGATGTCCCCACGCCAGTAATGACAGCAGAAAGACAGAGGATAATCATGGCGCCGATAAAGCCAAATTCCCTGGAAAAATAGCTAAACTCGGCACCCTTATCAGAGATGGGGATCTCCCTGACTCTGGTTAAAAAGAACCACAAGAAGAGGGCAATGAAGACGAATATGAAAAAGACCAACCAACCCGTGATGCCCAGATCCTGGAAAGAATGAACCGAGAAGTCAGCAAGAATTCCAGAGCGGGTAAGAAAGGTACAGTAAATAATGAGCAGAAATGAAAAAGCGGCCAAGACAAAATTGGTTTTGCGCAATTTGCGTCGCGACTGCTGCAAGATCATGCCATGCATCAGGGCAGTACCCGCCAACCATGGCAAAAGAGATGCATTCTCCACCGGGTCCCAACCCCAGTAGCCTCCCCAGCCCAAAACCTTATAGGACCAGAAGCCGCCAATGATGATACCGGCACCTAAGCTCAAAAAAGCAAAAACCGTCCACGGTAAAGCCGGTTGTGTCCAGGCATCGTATTCCCTGCGCCAGAGGGCGGCGACGGCATAGGCAAAGGGAATGGTAAATGCCGCATAACCCAGAAAGACCACGGGCGGATGGATCACCATCCACGGGTCCTGCAAAAGCATGTTTAATCCCTGACCGTCTGGAGGAACAGCGTCGAGCAGTTTGAAAGGACTTTGTTTGATCAAAAGAATCGTCAGGAACAAGTGGTTCAAGTTGTAGATGAACATGACTTGGGGTTCCATCTCCCCAGATTTATGCATAAGGAAGATGCCAAGCCAGGCTCCGAGTAAAACCCAAAGGAGAAAACTTCCTTCCTGGCCGGCCCAAAAAGAGCTGATGAGATATTGCAGAGGAAGGTCGCGAGAAGAATAGCTGGCCACATAACTGTAGATAAACTCATGTTTGAGTATGGCGAACATCAATAAAATGGAGGCGAGGGTCACAAAGGCCACAAAACCGGTAAAGCTGTAGCGAGCTACATTCCAGGCCCAGATGTCATCTTCTTTGGAATTCAAGACCCAGTAGCATCCAGATGAAATGCCAATGGCAATAAGTCCCAACCAAATTGTAATTTCACCGAGATTAGTCATTCTCCCTGAACCCGTCCCTCGTATTTTGTGGGGCATTTGACCAGCAGTTCTTTGGCCAAAAATACCTGCCGTTTCGGCTCGTATTTGCCAATAGCCACAACCTTGGTGACGTTATCAAAATTGCCCGGCCTTGGCCCGTCATATTCAACCTTCATCTCGTCACCGCCATCCTCGCGCAGGGTAAAGAGCAAGTTGTTACTGTTCAGGTCATACCTGTCGGTGCCCTCCACCACAATACCGGCCACCTGTACGGGCCGGTTGCTTGCTTTGGCCTCGCTGACGGTCACATAACTGGTCAAGGTGGATTGAAAGGAATACATGGCCATACCCATGGCCAAAGCAATGACAACTCCACCGATGATGTAAGACTTCTTTATTTTCATACATCCTCTGGAGTTTCTTCCAGTTTTCTGATTCTTCTATCCAAAATGAATAGATAAAAAGCTATGCCGAACCAGATGATCAGATTGACACCCAAGACGAAGTTTAACCCATCTTTCATTGAATTTCTCCTTTAATGATGTTGCCAACAGAAAATCAGGCACAAGGCTAATGAATAGAATCCAGTAGTTGACAAAAATTTGATTTCATTCTCTTTTCTCCTGGATTCTGACTCCTGACTCCTTAGTTTTAAATTCGCAATTGTCCTTCGGACTCCCACCCTTCGGGCGGGTTCCCAGTTTCGCAATCCGAAATCCGCAATAAGCTTCTCTATGGCCCATGTTTTTTCGCTATGCGCTTTGCGCTTTGCGCTATGCGTCAGTCAATCCGCAATCTCAACTCTACAATCTGCAATCTTGAATCTGCAATCTCACTCCCCCTCAGTCTCGCGATTCAGGAATTTTGGTTTCCTCAAACCCTCCAACCGCAAAACCCTCATCTTGAGCCTGAGCATCCAGACAAACAATCCAGTGTAGGCAAGCAGAGAGCCCAAGAAAACCTTCAAGGTTTTCGGATCCATACCTGGTTTGGCGG
>JASFGC010000388.1:0-3693 GCA_050123975.1 Syntrophobacterales bacterium
AATATCGTACTTCATCATGTGGTCGATCTTTATGTTAACTATCTTCTTGTCAACCCAGAAATCCCTCACTTCGTACAATGTAATGAAGTATGCAAAAGTGATAGGTGTTCCATTCAAGACAACTTCATTCAACTGTGGGGAAAAAACATTATTTAATTTAAAACTCACAATAAGATTTCCGTCAATTTTATCCCAGACTATATCTTGAAGACCTGCTTTACGAGCATATGTTGCATTATAGAAAAAGAAAATTATGAAAAATAATAGAAAAAATTGTTTAATTAATTTTTTCATTATTGTGTTTACTAATCCGGGCTTAGTAATACACCGAGCCCTGGCTTCGGCCAGGGCTCGGATATTTGGTATGTGCAATTATGCAAAATGTGAGCGGAACCCAAGGATTCCACGGAGGCGGTGTCCGAGCCTACTCTTCCTCTTCCGCCTCCCACAGGGTTGCCTCCGTGATGGTCCTGTTTCCGCTTGCCTCGATCGCTATCACCTCGAGCTTCAGGACCAACAGCTTTCCTGCTGCTCTGAAGTCGGCAGCCGCAATGACGAATTCTGGCGAAGCTGATAACATTGTTGCGTCTGCCGGCAGGGTGGCGGTATCCACGAACACCCGTTCCTCCTCGTCCTCCCCCTCGCCCACCAGGGCCTCCATTTCGAAGACGACCTCGTAGGCCACAATTTCAAAGTCATCCGCGCTTATACACTCCGGGGGTCCTTCTTCTTCTGGATCGGGAATATCCTGATCGGGATCGACCACAGTGGTCACTGGGCGCCACGCGACCTTGAGAGTGCCAGGCGCGCCAATGCTTCCAACAAGAGGCGGGCACGGGATGTAGTGTGTGAGCTCCGCTTCGCCCACTAGCCATTTTCTCTCAAGAGTCCTGCCTCGAAATGTGTATTCGCCCTCTGGGAACCGGTCAAGGAACTCCTCAAACGAGAGCTCGTCCAGCGTTGGTTCGGCGCTCTCAAAGAACCCCTCGGTAAGGCCTTGCGCCTTCACGTTTTTGTTTGCCCAGACGCTTAGAACAGGCCGTCTGCGCTCGTTTTTGACCATCATCCATTTCCAGGGCTCGCCATCCCAGAAGAACTGAATGCCAAAATCTCCGTCCGTAGAGTTATACTCTATGAACACCTCGGCTTCGTCGAGTTCAATTTTCTTTTTGTTACCATGTGCCCAAAGCTCCGGGACGGAGGCCCCCAGGATAAGAGCGACCACTGCTACCAGAAAAACGGGCAACAGAGGCATGCATCTCTTCATTCCATTACGTTTTTTCCGCGCGTGTTTCATTTGTCTTGCCCTCCTACAAAATGTTCTTGGTTCAAAATTCCTCCTGCTTTCTTCGTTTGTACCTCCTTATTTTGTTTCTAGAGTTTGCGGCTGGTTTTCTGCATAGTACAGTTGAGAACCTTACGAGAAAATTGCCAAAAGATTAAAATTTGGTAAGGATTGGGTTGGAGAGGAGATTCTTAGGAGGGATTGTAAATGAGGGTTATGAGGAGAAATCCCCCCAACCCCCCTTTACAAAAGGGGGGCTATTGTTGAGGAGATCCCAAGTCTCGCTTTCATCAAAGAAGGTTTAGAAAGATTGAGGTGAGATTTTGAAACAATGTGATTTCTTTGACTGAATGTAAGGTTGGATTTGGAAGGTTAGAGCAAGACAAACCTAAAATGAACCTAAAACGCTAAACCAATTCGGAAGTGTAGCGAGTTTAGCTCGTCTGCGGCGTCGCTGCCGCTTTCCCTCTCGAATTTAAAATAATTATACTCGAAGAAAAAGGTAGCCCACTTTAGAAATTTATAGCTGAATCCAGCGACGTATCGGTAATCCAGGACCTCATCCTGGTCACCGGTTGTATCATCATCAAAATCTTCATACCTGGCTACAAGCTCCAGCGGCACAGACTCCAGCGGTCGAAAAGCAAGTCCCACAACCCAGGCACTGTCCTTATTTTCTTCCCCGTTATCCCCTTTTTCTCGTTCTAGGGCGGTGAAGTATTCTGCGTCCACACTGAACTTCCAGGCCTCTAAAGTAAAGGCACCCCCTATGGTCTGGTTGCGGTCACCATCGCCCGGTTCGCTATTGTAAAAAACACTCAAAGTGAGCGTGTCCTCTACTGGCTCGAGGGTGACATTGGCAATGAAAGAATTGACATCATCCTCTTCCTGGCGATCCGGTGTGAACTCATGTGCACCGAAATCCTCTAAATTCTCGATGATCTCCTGGCCTTCATAGACGGTAAAGGAGATGTCCAGTCCGTAGAGGTCAGGGGTAAAACCCAGGGTGGCACCTACCGTGTCTACCTCATAGAGTTCTTCCGTTATGGTGCCGACGATCAAACGATCCTCAAAAACGCCAAAAGGCAGGACCGTTTTTCCACCAACGAAATACAAAGGTACATAGGGGCACTCCAAGGTCATGATGGCTTCATCCAACTTTATATCCTCGTCCCCATCTTCCTTGCCCACATCATCAGCAGCCAGCACAATTTTGCTTTTGACCCATTCGTTGAAAAACACCCTGAGTTCAAGGTCCACCGATCCCAGACCCAGGTCGGAAGTACTGTCGCTGTTCTTATCAGAGATATCTGAGCGGTCAAAGTAATCAAAGTCAAGATCGATGAAGCCGCCTATGGTGATCTTTTCTACCGGCAACCTTGAAAGTATGACGGTTCCTTCGGTTTCTTCATCCTCATCATTAGTTTCTTCCAGTTCTATTGGTTGCTGTTCTTGCTCCTCGAGTTCATTTTCAGCGGAGCGTTTTTCTTCTATCTTTTTTTCCTCCTCACCTTGTTGGAGTTGTTGATTTTCTTCCTGCTCAGTCGCAACTGTAGGTTTTTCTTCGGCAGCGACCATGGAACAGAGGAGAAAGGTAGTCAAAACCAGGAGCACACCACCCACATGAGCCTTGGCGCATAGTCTCCGCATCTTTTTTCCCATCTTTGTATGTAGAAGAAGATTGCGTTTACTAAACGTTACTCAACGGACGAGGCCACATTCGAAAGACGATCTGGATGAAATAGCAATAAATTAGCAAAATTGGCGGATGATTGCAGCAAGAAAGTACCAGGAAAAAATACGTGTTAGTTCCCAAAATTTCTGCAGTCGCCCTGACAAAAGGCTTGACTCATTAAGATATATTAAGTAATAATAAACTATTGGATTTATTAATTAAAAATAACTATATAAGGAATTAGTTAAGTGTAGCTAATGGCGCGCCCAGATTCGAATGATGACTGTCACTACTTGAAAACACAACTGGTGGGATTGCCCCTCGTGGTTGAAAAGAAATTACGCCACTGAGCAAAGAGTCACACATGAAGAAAACAGCCAGTACCTCACACCCGAAAGATTTCCAGACCGCTGATTCGCCACTAAAATATGAAATAAAATGTTTCGCTTGCGGGGCTCCGGTGGAATGGTATCAGGATATATGCGATTCATGCCAAAAGCTCACCGATTTACACTGCACTTAAAAAAGCCTACACACCCTAACCCCCACTGGAATAAAAGGGGGCATATCTCAACTTGACTTTCCTCAATATTTTATGACAGGGTTATATCATCGATGACGTGCGGTTCTTCAGCTCTCGATCGTATTGCCAAGCACCAGTACCGTTCATAAGGCCAGACCGACCCTGCCACCTGTGAGCTTAACAACTGATCCTATCCACACTTGTACCAGA
>JASFGC010000389.1:0-3692 GCA_050123975.1 Syntrophobacterales bacterium
GAACCTTCACGCAACCCTGGTAGCAGAGTAGCCACAACGCTCCAGCCGCCGGCTACGAAAATCGTCTTTGATGCGGGAATATCTTTGAGCTTGGCCACTCTTACAACCCTCAGCCATCTCTCCGGGAAGATTCGCACGCTGTAGAGGAGTCCGAGTCCGGTCATAGCCAGCAGCCCAAAGAAAGTGCTCTGGCTCTGGGCATTAGCGATAATGAGGGCGGCGATCACTCCACTCACACTGGTAAGAAAGAAGCCGAACTTGTAACGCTCATAAAGGGCGGCACGGGAAGGATAGTTAAAGCTGGACGCCTTGTCTGCATAGCGGTTGAGCACATGCATAGCAAATACATAGAAAAAAGTTATGAAGAAATCTGCTAGCCTGGGTTTAATTCCTTGAAGCAGAGCTGCCGCATAGCTTAAACACCCGGCACCGCCTGCCACGTAAATATTGCTTTGCAGAAAAAACCGCAGGTAGTGCTCAAAATTCCTGGCCAGTGGCCTCACTCCTCTCGGTTGTATGCTCTCCAGCTCATGCACAACTCTCCTGAGCAGCCAGTGGGGCGTGGAGGCGCCGGCGGTAACACCCACTATCTTTAGGTCTCGCAAGTGTTCCCGATTCAGTTCCTCTTCAGTTTCAATGTGAAAAGTCGGGATCCCTGTGGCCGAGGCTATCTCTGCCAATCTCTTGGTATTTCCACTATGGCGACCACCCACTACCACCATGGCATCCACTTCTTTGCAGAGGGCGAGCACCTCCTCCTGCCGATTATGAGTGGAGTCACAGATGGTATTGTGAACGATGGTCTCCGGATAGCGTTCTTCTAAGAGACCAGCTATTGTCTTAAAAGCACGCTCATCCTGGGTGGTTTGCGCTACCACCAGGAGCTTGTCCATCGGGGGGAGTCGGTCTACCTCTTCTGGTGTATTCAAGACGTGAGCTCGGCCATTGGCAAAGCCTTTGAGCCCGATTACTTCGGCGTGGTTGTCATCGCCAACGATAACTATATCGTAACCTCTCAGTGAATGTTTTTTTATGATTCCCTGGACCTTCCCCACTCTGGGACAAGTGGCATTAATAATCTTAAAGCCTTTCTCCTTAATTGCTTTTCGTTCCTGGGGAGGAATGCCGTGGGCTCTTATGGCTATGCGGCTTCCCTCCTCGGCCTCTGTCAGATCCTCGGAACAACGGATCCCTCGCCTCTCCAAGATCTCCAAGACTTGGTTGTTGTGAATGAGAGGTCCATAGGTATGAATAATCTCGTCCGGCTGGCGGTCCCGTGCGGCATTCAGCACCAGATCCATGGCGCGCCGCACCCCCATACAAAAACCAGCATTCTTAGCAACTTTTACCTTCACCAAATCTCCTGCAGACTAGCCATTTGGCCTCAATTAATTAACCACAGACCCACACAGACGAACACAGACACTCACCCTTTTCTTAACATTACAAATCCAACAAGACACACAGCGAATTAACCTTGATGATTTGCACCATCAGAAGATCGCTTAAAAGGACCGCATAGCGGTGTCCCGATGGTTCCCATCGGGACTGGCGGGAGAGCCTCCCAGTGAAGCAGGCAAGCAAGCTTGATTCCTTCCCTGGGACGCTCTCCCCCAAACCTTCTAAGCGATCGTACTGCCTGAATTTATCGCGCTCCCTTAGATTCGCAGCTACCAGCACTATAACACTTGCCTATATGATTCTGTCTTTAACCGTCTGTGTGGGTCTGCAGCTCAACTACACAGCTGAAGATCATAAAACAAATCTTTTTACCTCCGCTTTAGGATGCGTAAAGTTAACTAAAAGTCCCACCTTGTACCCGGTTGCTTTGAGGTAGTTTAGCAACTGAGCTTCATGAATTTTCTGCAAGAAATCAACTGATTTTAGTTCCACGATTACCTGGTTTTCTACGACGATGTCAGCGAAGTATTCTCCGACCTCAGTACCTTTGTATTTTACCTTAACTGGTACTTGACTTTCAGCCTCGAGTCCTCTCTTGCGCAGTTCAACTAGCAAAGCATTCTCATAGACTTTCTCCAAGAATCCTACCCCTAGTTCACGATTCACCTCAAAAATCGCACCGTTGATATTGTATGTTAGCTCGTTAATATCCATCTGTTTTAATCGCAAAGCGATGATAGGTTTTGGCCGAGCAAGTCGCTCGGCCAAAATGTCTGTGTGGGTCTGTGGCTAATTTTTTTTCGAGATATTGTTACCTAATGAAGAAAAAAAATCTTCACAAAGTTTGATCATCTCCTCTAGATGCCGACATTCGCTCAGAGAAGCGCGCAAACGAGCACTCCCTCGTAACCCTTTAGTATACCACATAATTCGAGAGCGGAAACCAGCCAGTGACCTGCGGCCATGAAGTGATTCTTCATAGAGAGCCAGGTGACGCCTCATAACCTCCAACCGTTCATGCACCGACGGACCAGCAGTGTACTGTCCCGCTTCCAGTTGTTTCGCTTGCTTGAAAATCCAGGGGTTACCCATTGCACCACGGCCAATCATTACCCCGTCACACTGTGTCAATTCCTTCATTTTTCCAACATCTTTCGGGCGGGTTACGTCACCGTTTCCAATAACCGGAATATTCACAGCTTGTTTGACTGTGGCAATGAGAGGCCAATCCGCACATCCGGAAAACCCCTGCTTTGCTGTACGTGGATGAATGGTTATGGCATCCGCACCCGCATCCTCTGCAACTCTGGCTACCTCCAAGACATTTATCTTTGCTTGACTCCAACCGGATCGAGTCTTCACCGTAAGCGGAATGTTCACAGCCTGCCGCACTGCATCAACCAGGCTCGCCACTGTTTCTACATCCTGAAGGAGGGCAGCCCCTGCACCCTGGCGCACTACTTTCGGCACCGGGCATCCCATGTTCACATCAATGATGTCAGCCCCCTCATTTGCAACAATACGCGCGGCTTCGGCCACTACCTTGGGATCTGAACCAAAGAGTTGGATGGCCAGCGGCTTTTCCTCGGCATGGCTTTGGAGAAGCATCTTGGTCCTGGCCTTATTTCGCACTAACCCCTCTGAACTCACCATTTCTGAGGTGACCAGATCAACCTCAAAACTCTTTGCTATCCTGCGGAAACTCAGATCAGTAATCCCCGCCATTGGGGCGAGAATCAAACCCTGACCCAGTTCTACATCGCCGATTTTGAGTGTTCTTGCAGTCGTCAAACTCTATCGCTTTCTGTATCGTGGATCTTCACTGAGGGGACAAACCATAAACAATCATAGATGAGCAAAGGTGAAAGAGCAACTCACCTTGCGGGGTCAGTAGTCCGTTGTCAGTGGTCCGTTGTCAAAAAGGCATAGAGCATGGGGCATCGAGTTAGAGGTCGGAGGTCAGAAGTCAGAGGTCAGTTAGAATCCAGGAGTCAGAATCCAGAATTCAGAAGAAAGGCACTCAAAAAATATTTGCGACTTCAACGATTTCAACGATTTGAACGGTTTGAACGACTTGAACAACGGACAACTGACTACTGACAACTGACGGCATCGCCTGAAAGGGCGATGCCTTTAAGCCCTCGACAGAGGGCCCTATTTTTGTTATAAAACGGCCGGAAGTGCCAAGCTCACTGGTGGGGCTCCCGGACTTCAAATCCGGTGTGGGGCAGTGAGGGCTGTCCCAGGTGGGTTCGATTCCCATGCACTTCCGCCACCTTCTGTAAAGAAAA
>JASFGC010000390.1:0-3648 GCA_050123975.1 Syntrophobacterales bacterium
CTTCGGACTCCCACCCTGCGGGTGGGTTCCCGGTTTGTCCTTCGGACTCCCACCCTGCGGGTGGGTTCCCGGTTTGTCCTACGGACTCCCACTCTTCGGGCGGGTTCCCAGTTTCAGATTGTAGATTGCAGATTCTTGGAAAAGAGTTAGATCTAGGAGATTGGCGAGATGAGCCAGGTAGAGAAGACAAAAGATCAGCTCCTGGAAGAATTAGATATGCTGCGCCAACGAATTGATCAGTTGGAAATGGCAGAAGATGCATTAAGGGAAGCTGAGGAACAATATCGTACACTAGTGGAGCGGGCGAACGATGCTATTATCATCATTCAAGATGAAAAAACGGTCTATCGTAATCCCACTTACGAAAACTTACTTGGCTACGGGGTGAACGAGACCACAGACCAAAGCTTTCTCGACTTCGTGGTCTCGGAAGACAGAGAAACGGTGAGGCAACATTACTATAAGCGCCTTCAAGGAGAGCACGTTCCAGACGAGTACGAGGTGAGACTCATGACCCGGTCCGGGGAGCCGGTGACCATGGAGGTTAAGCCATGCGTCATAGAATATAAAGGGGCATCCGCAACAATGGTAGTGATGCGAAATGTGACCGAGCGTAGGCGGATGGAAAACGCTTTGGAGCTCATGCGTTCCAGGCTGTTGAACCTTCTAGAAAGCGAACGGAGCAAGATCTCCAGAGTTCTCCACGATACCATTGGTCAGAATATCAGTATTCTTGATTTCAACTTGGCTACCATAGTGGAAATGCTCGAAGAGAGCAGCCGTGAACGAATAAGCGGACTCATAGAAAACATGAGATGGGTGATTCGGGAGACTGGCGACAAATTGCGAGACATATCCAGTGGTCTGCATCCTCGCCTTGTTCAAGAGCTCGGGTTGGTGGCAGGAGTTAAAAACCTTGTTGACCGTTTGCGCAAAACCACAGGGTTTGAAGTGAAGACATCTATCCAGGTAGATGATTGGGAAATCGAAGAGAGTGTGGCGGTTAATCTCTATAGGATCGTTCAGGAAGCCTTTACCAATATCGTCAAGCACTCTAAATGTAACTTGGTTTCTTTTTCTATGGCCTTAAAGGATGGCCGCCTGGAAGTGATGATCAGAGACAACGGCACTGGTTTTAGCTTGAAAGATGTCAGTCAACGTGACATCGAGCAGCGCGGCATGGGACTTTTTATCATGGAAGAGCGAGCCAAGGCCATCGGCGGCAGTATGCAAATCCATTCGGAGCCGCAACAAGGCACTGAGTTACACGTGGAGGTGGTAGTAGGGGCATAGAGCATAGGGCATAGAGCATAGAGTTAAGAAATGAGAGGGCAGAGGTCAGAAGACAGACTGAATATCAAATTCGAAATCCTAAGCACGAAGCACGAAACAAATCCGAATGATCAAAATTGGTCCTCCGGACTCCCCACCCTACGGGCGGGGCCCCAGTTTCAAATGACCAAAACG
This sequence comes from Syntrophobacterales bacterium, assembly GCA_050123975.1. GTDB lineage: Bacteria > Desulfobacterota > Syntrophobacteria > BM002 > BM002 > BM002. The sequence continues at coordinate 1,468 of JASFGC010000390.1, forward strand.
GGAAGGACTAAAATTCGTTCTGAAGTTTTCGTTTGGGACATTGGAGAATTAGGATTTTGAATTTGTTTCGGATTTCGATATTCGGATTTCAAATTTATCTTCATACTCCATGCCCCACGCCTTCCCAAATCTGCAATCTACTTTACGCTTTCTGCTCTTCCCGTTAGGGGCCACGATACGGTGAAGGTGGTTTCCCGGTCCGGCACGCTGGAGACCCTAATCTCTCCGCCGTGTTCCTCCACAATCCTCAGGGCAATAGCCAATCCCAGCCCGGTCCCTTCTCGTTTGCTGGTGAAGAAAGGTTTGAAAATGTGGTCAAGGTTCTCGGCGGGTATACCAGGTCCGTTATCCGTTATCTGAATCCATTGTAGGCCGTGAGATTGGAAACTATTCAGCCGCAGCGTACCCTTGTCCTCAAGAGCCTGCAAGCTATTTATACCAAGGTTCAAAATCACTTCTTTCATTTTCGCTCGGTCAAAATAACAAGGTTCCTCCTCGGCCGCCGGTTCGTAGGTGATCTTCATCTTTTTTGTGAGTTCGGAGTCTTGTTGCAGTTGGGTTACTGTTTCCTGTAGGAGTTCGGCCACCAACCCGGAGGTAAGATTTGGCTTGCTCGGCCGGGCGTAAGCGAGAAACTCGGAGAGCTTTTCCTTGAGGCGAAGCGTCTCTTTTCTGAGGAGTGACAGCACCAGGTCCTTTTCAGGTTCTCTCTGACCACCCTTTTCAAGCAGTTTAACGCCGGTTAACAAGGCCCCGAGGGGAGTGCGAATCTCATGGGCCAGACCAGAGGCGATCTCACCGAGAAGAGCAAGACGCTCCTGGCGTCTGAGCCGCTCCGCCTGCTTTGCCACCTTATCCTCAAGGTGGTGAGAGTACTCCAGTATTCGAGCTTCCAGTTTCTTTTGCTCAGTAACGTCGCGTAAAATGTGTAGCCTGGAGTTAGTGCCGTCTGGATTGACAAGGGGTGAAACCAACATGTCGTAGGTGCTGCCTGTGGCGAGTGAAGTCCATTCCAACCGTTGGGGCGGGCCAAAAGCACTCATTCCCTCATGGCATTGTAGACAGTTGGTTGGAGAAAGGCCGAAGAAATCGCAGCATTTCTTACCGATGCCGTCACCGAACTGGTAGAGCAGGTCCTGGTTCATAAACTCAATGCGAAAGTCACGATTGGTGATGAACACTCCATCCATGAGGTTCTCGAAAATAGAGCGCAATCGGTCGCGCTCATTTCTGACCCGATCGTTACTCTCCTTGGAGACCTTCGTCATGGGTTCCCTCGGCAGATCTTCAATCCGTCATGCATCAAATCTGAAATCCGAAATTGCAAGCACCAAGTCTCAAGGTTTCAGGTGTCCCGCCTCCGCTCAATCGAGCTACGGCGTGGCAAGCAGGTGTCAGGTGTCAGGAAAGAAAGACAAAAAAGCTGAAAACTTAATCACAGTGAATTGTAATTTCTATCAACTTTCGCCCGTCGATATTTAGAACGAGGACGAGGTAAATTCTAATTCCTTAATTCCTGAATCCCTGAATCCCTAAATTCCTAAATTTTTGCTATTTCGATATTCGGATTTGTTAAAGTTTTTTAATCTGGTGGTTCGATGCCATACTTTTTCATCTTTCTCCAGAGGGTATTGTAGCCAATACCGAGTTCTCGAGCAGCACGGCTTCGGTTCCACTGACAGTGTTCCAATATCTGACGTATGTGAGCCTGTTCCATGGCTTCCAGGCTCAGATCGTTGCTCATCTCAGAGGGAACAAATTCTTCTACGGGAGGTGTGCACGCTTCTAGTGGCAGATCTGCAGGTTGGATCTCTTCACCTTGGCAAAAGATCAGCGCTCGTTCAATGGCATTCTCCAGTTCTCGCACGTTGCCGTGCCAGGAGTGGGCCTCCAACCTCTTCATTGCTTCCGGCGAGAGGGAGCTCCGTTTTCTACCCATGCGGTCTGTGTAGTGGGATACGAAATGCTCCGCCAAGGGTTTAATGTCCGCCGGTCTTTTTCGGAGTGGAGGCAGGAAAATGGGTATTACTTTGAGGCGATAGTAGAGGTCCCGACGAAATTGTCCTTTCTGGACTAAACGGCCCAGATCTTTATTACTGGCTGCGATAATCCGCACATTTACCCGGTGCTCAGAGGTGCCGCCGACCCGTCGAAAGGTACCATCTTCCAAGACACGCAAGA
>JASFGC010000391.1:0-3626 GCA_050123975.1 Syntrophobacterales bacterium
AGAATCAGGTGCGCGAACTTGATTCCAGGCTCCTGCTTGCCTGCATTGCTGCAAGACGTGGGTTTTCCTCGGTGATCGGCTCCCGCCGCGAAATGCATATTCACATATCCTCCTTTCCCAGGGGCATATACCTTGCCAAAAGCTTGCCAGTCGACAGAAACATCATATTCAAGATTATGCGCAAGCTTGGCCATGAAATAGTGGCGTGGGATGAGGAGGCGCTGGTCCATCCTCAGGCAGAGACTTACTACAGACGGAGAGTTTGTCCTGCGGGACTGAGGTATGTGTCACATCTCTTTGCTTGGGGTGAAGATAACGCCGAGTTGTGGCATCAGTATCCCGAACTACCTATGGGGATACCGATTCACGTCACCGGCAATCCTCGTGGTGACCTGCTGCGACCTCAGATGCGTGCCCTTTTTGAAAAGGATGCCCAAGAGCTCCGCAAAACCCACGGCGATTTCATTCTGGTGAACACGAACTTCAATCACGTTAATGCCTTTTCTCCAGACCTGAATCTCTTTCAACCCGCAAAAAAACCCGGGGGAGAGCCCTCTTTCGGCAGGGCCGCCAAGGGTATGAGCCGCGATTATGCCGAAGGGCTGCGGGACCATAAGCAGAATATTTTTAAAAAGTTCCAGCAGCTTATACCCGCTCTCGACCAGGCGTTTCCGGACTATAACATTGTTGTCCGACCTCATCCCACTGAAAATCCTCAGATTTATCAAGACATTGCTACACAATGTGAGCGAGTGCAGGTGACCAACGAGGGCAATGTGGTCCCCTGGCTTGTTGCCACCAGAGCGCTCATTCACAACAGCTGTACGACCGGCGTAGAAGCCTATGCCATGGGCGTCCCGGCTATATCATACAGGGCTGTGGTTAATGAGTACTACGACTACGGCTTCTACCGTCTCCCCAACCTGCTGAGTCACGAGTGCTTTGACTTCAAGGAATTACGGGTGACATTGGAGAAAATTCTCAGCGGTGAACTCGGAACTGCGGATGGCGATGAACGTCAAGAGCTCATTGACCACTATTTATCGGCACAGGAAGGACCTTTGGCCTGTGAGCGTATGGTCGATGTGCTCGAAGGAATGATGGAGGGCCGATCGGAATTACCGAAACCCCCACTGCGCGATCGTTTGGCCGGCTGGTCCATGTCAACCGTTCGCACCCTGATAAAGAGAGCCAAGGAGCGCCTTCCCGATTCACACAACCGACCGGAGTTCCAGAACCATCGTTACCCAGAGGTTTTTTTAGAAGAAATTCGCGCCCGGCTCTTCCGATTCCAGCGAGTGTTGGGCGATGGCAAAGAACTGAAGGTTGAGCAGATATCCCGGCAGTTTTTTGAAATCAGTGGTTGACGGGAGTACGTACAGCTGAAGCGCTCTTGTTACCAGACTATAAAGTCGCTCAGGCCCTCCAGTCTCCCCTTGACACGGGCCCGGGATTATCAAAACGAAAAGAGCTCAACACCAACCCCTTCACAGCCGGCTGGTCCAATATATCTCTTTCCTCAACCGCCGACCTCTCATCCCACTGACGGGCCACGTACAGATCTGCCGGTAGATCTCTGAACACGGGCTCATAGTCAGATTCTAAGTGGTCCAGGAGAGGAGGCATGTTATAACCGTCAAGGTAGTTCTGTAGATAGCCGTAGCCCCGGTGCATGGGCCAAAGTTGGTGCCACATTGACGGGCACTGCGATGAGTTTTGATTAATCACCAACTCATCTATGATTCCCCGTTGTACCCAATGGCTCCAGGCAAGCGTGGTATTGCCCAAAGGCGGACCAAGGACTTCACCCCTTGCCGCCCCTACGGCCAATCGCAATCCCATATCTCGACAGGCTTGACGCAATTCGGACAGAAACGTGGTCAGATACTCACCAAGGAGGTTGCGCCATTCTTGCAGGTCGTAGTCTTCCTTACAGATATCACGCCCATAGCGGCCCAGGAAATCTTGCCGCACTGGTTCATTGAAGCCGAATTGATCTGCGAAATCAGCCGGTCGCGATTGTGAGCGCAAACAGACGAAAAGACCGTCAAACTCTGTCCCCTGCAACAGATCCAGGAAACGAGAACAAAAATGGGAACGGACTTCCGGATAAGCTAGACAGAGTACACCCCACTGCCACTGCTGACCACTTCGATCAGTGAGGGTATATTCAGGGTTTTCTCGGCTGAATCTGCTTTGCCAGCTGGTATGCTGGAAATGCATGGCATTGTGGTAACTCACTTCGCGGATTCTCTTGGGAAGAAGTGGCCAGCCTTCATCAAAGAGGGAGACATAAAGATATGTTTTCATTCCAAAACTGTGGGCGAGATGAGGAACAACCTGAAAAAAGTTCAAGCCAAGATTGCGGTCCTGGTCTCTCAGTGGATGCCTTCGCCCTCGGGCTGCGTAATAATGACCCTGAATGTGGGTACGGGTGAGTCTCCAGTGCACCGTGTCAGCATTCAACTCATCTTGCCACCGTTTCATTCGTCTTTTGACCGCGTCCGGGCTGGCGAGCCGACCGTCACCCTCCCCGAAGGTGAGATGATCGCCCCATGAGACACTGACTACATTACGCTGTTCCATATCAAAGAATCAAGTATCTGTATTGTTAATCAAAAAGTTAGCTAGAGACGCATATGCTGATGTTTTCTTTCATGTCTTTTTCTGAGCTTCTGGAGAACATTCATCATCGGACCCTCTACGTCTTGCAGCTTCAAGTTCCGCCGCCGCGCGTAGTGACTTAAAAACCGAGCCAGGATGGTTCCGTCGACTCCTGCCTCCAGGCCGGATAGGACAAAACGGGCAAGATCTCGTGCTATACTTTTTGGACCTAGATGCCCCCTATGGATCTTACTTGCGTCAAGGTCTATCAGCCAAAGTTGGTTTTCCTTTTCATCGACCAAGATATTTGTCCATTTAAGGTCGCCATGGGTCGCACCACTGTCATGGAGCGCCGCAACATAATGTGCCGCAACTCGACTTAAACCTCCTGCGTCTAACCTTTCCTCAACCTGATCTAGATCCTCTGTGAGCTCGTGGAGACTAGGACACCTTTTAAGGGCCTTGGAAAAGTAGTATCCGCTCAGGCAGACAGGTCCTTTCTTCTTAAGCAGATATCCTTCAGGTTCTGGAACAGGAATAAAGTGCTTTAACAGATGCCAGGAAACCTTCCACATGACTTGAGCGCGATGCTTGCCAAACAGATGCTTTAGTGAATGAACGACACCCTTGTAACGAAATTCCTTGAGATAAAGACTCTTTGATTTAACATCCCCCAATACGGGATCTAGGTTCGCCAGCGCGGAGCGGGTCGAACTGCCAGATTTGAGGAGAGAACTACTCTGCTGAAAAAGGGTGTCGGGATTCCCGTCTTTTTGGAGAAAGTGATCAAGGGTTGAATCGACAACAACCCTACCCCTGAAAGGACCGGATGAAACCTGTCGCATTACGACCCGAGCTCGTTCGGTCATGTGTTTGATTGCCCTGCCCTTTTCTCTTTCTCGGCTTTCTTGACCAACCGTTCCACTGTTTTTTGCTGCACTTCTCGAATCAAAGCCAACTGCTCCGCAGAATTCAATCCGCCATATGCCTCGCAATAGGCCCGGAAGAATCTTAGCCTATCC
>JASFGC010000392.1:0-3624 GCA_050123975.1 Syntrophobacterales bacterium
ATTGCAGGCTATCTTGCAGTACTGGAGTATTGGAGTGTTGGAAAAAGACAAAGCCGTAAACTCAAACTAAACTAGTTTTTTCATTACTCCAGCGGACTCCCGCTTGAGAAAAAAACCATTGAAATCCTCGCCGGGGTCGGCTGAGTCCCAAACACCTGACCCTGTTACACTGATAATTCTCTCTTGTTAATTTCTTTCAGGGCGTTGCGAAGTGGTAAAAAAATGGGCTGGGGAATATGGTTCAGGGAGACCCACCGCCATTCCTCACAGTGCCGGGGCTCTGCAACCATTGCCTCGCCAGACTCGTATTCCCCTTTGAAAAACAGAGTAATGTAATGGAGCCCTTCGTCCTGAAAAAGATCGTTGGTGAAAACCACCGGACTTATGTTATTGATGACGAGTCCTGTTTCTTCCAGGACCTCTCTTTTGCAGCATGCCTCGAATGACTCACCAGGCTCTAGATGTCCACCAGGGAGGGCCCACGTTCCACCACCGTGAGATCCTTTTCTTTTGCCTACCAGAACCTTCCCGTTTCGCTTGACAAATACGCCAACTCCCACTCGAGGTCTTTTCATCAGCACACTCCGAATTTCATAAGTTAGGAGATAGGAGACAGTAGAACTATGCATGGGGCATAGGGCATGGAGTTAAGAACCTTCTTATCTCAGATTCGATAAATGTCTCGAACTATGCATTCTGAGTTCTAAAATTCCAAATTTGAGATTTGAATTTTGCTTTTTACTCTATGCCCTTTGCTCTATGCCCTTTGCTTCTGGATTCTGACACCTGAAACCTGACACCTGACTTCTATTTCTCTACAAAAGCTTGACCACAACCAGGGTAATGTCATCTTCCTGGGGGGCCTCTCCCTGAAAGGTTTTGAGATCCTCGATAATTCCGTTCTGAATGGTCTCGGCAGACTCGGCGGCACGCTTGCGGATGGACTCACGCAGGCGATCTGAGCCAAACATTTCTCCCTCAACATTTTGGGCCTCACGAATGCCGTCCGTGCCAACGACTGCAATGCTGCCCGACGTCCAGCCTTCGTGGGTGTATTTCTGATAATCCACGTCTTCAATCACCCCCAAGGCAATTCCTTCTCCGGCAAGCTCGAGGAAACTATCCTCTCGAGCGTTATAGAGGATTGCTGGTTCGTGACCGGCACGGACCCAATGCATAGTCTTACTTTCAGATTCGATTTCCAGGAAAAACATGGTCATGAACCGACCACTCTCCTGCACGTCTCTTACAAGCTCAAGGTTGACGTCTGAGACAATGCGGGCTATATCGCCCTTCATAGCAACCCGTTGTCTTAGTTGTGCCCGAACCGTGGTCATGAGCAGGGCTGCGCTCACCCCGTGCTCGGAAGCGTCGGCCACGACCACCCCCAAGTTACCGTTTGACAGCCTGAAGTAATCGTAATAGTCTCCGCCGGTTTCGTCGCAATAATTACTCCTACCGGCGATATCGAGTCCAGGAAATGAGGGGGGCTCTGCAGGCAAAAGGTTTTGTTGCACCTCTTCCGCCAACTTTAGGGCTGTTATCAGCTGAAGACGGTGTCTGAGTCCACCAATCATGGAATTAGTGTGTCCAGCAATAACCCCGAACTCATCATTGGTAGCTACTGGAACCATTTTAGAAAGGTCGCCTTGGGTGACTCTTTCCAGGACATTGGTTTCGTTCTCGAACAAGAGCTTCAGGTTTTGAGAATATGAAATTATCAGGTTTGCAACTTCCGCGAGAAGCACAACCATTATGAAGAACAATTCACCCATCACCGACATTTGGGCTTGCATGATAGACATACCACTCTGTTCTATCGTGGCGAGCCAGACTACATCTCTGGCAATTACCAGGGCAAGGACGAGAGCAAGGAATATGGTGGCAGTGAAGGCAACCAGGGAGAATTTACGAGTCATGGAGTACAGTCGCTTTGGGGGTGGCAGCACGCTATCCTCAGCGAAAGCTGCGTGTATCACGTTTCTCTCTCTGGCCAGAGCCATATCCAGGCTAAGGAAGAAGCCGACAACGGTGCAACCCAACAGTAGACTGATCCCACTTGCAGCCGGGAAGCCATGAGCTATAGTGTTATAAACTACCACCAGAGAGCCAGCTGCCAGAGACATGGCAATGTCAAAGTAGAACTGCCTTTTCGGCTGAGCAACCCGGGGCTGGGAGAGTACAAAGCGGTTCTCCAGGGGCTTGCGCAGCGCTAGCGCCGCCATGAAGGGAATGAAAAGGCTTACCCCCAAGAGCACGGGGGGTAATGTTTCCATAAATGGTCAGACCTGCCCACCGTAAAAGGTCAAGGCGATGACAGCAAAAAGATAATGAATAACTATTCTCGACATAATCACATTCCTTTTTGAGGTTAAACCATATGCTAAGAACTCAAAGAGAAGCTTGCAACGAACTTGTTGATTTTTTGAGAAATTGCCTAAGCAAATTATCAGATGAAATCTGCCGACTCACCCTACAGTTAGAAAAATAAAACTGGCTGAACTCGTTGACTCTGTTGACAGCAAAGATCGTGTGAATTAGCTTAGAGCTGATTAAATAAAGGGTTTTCAGTTCAAAGTTGCGCGTTGATTCGACTTGTTTTCTTAAGCACTTTGAAATAAGAATATTGAGCCCGGATATTTCATGAATCACTTGCTGCGACCATGAAGCTGGGAACCCGCTTGCGGGACTGAGCGGAGCGCAGCGAGCGCGAATTATATGGCCGTCCTTCCTGGCGTCCTCGGGTGTCGGATCCTGCGACGTACCGTTCTAGGTACGGAAACCAACGCCCTGCGGTTGCCAGGTGGCCCGCCCGCCTCGCCTGAGCGAGCAGGCTCGCGATGGCGGGCAGGCACGTCCATCTGCATGGTCTCGCGACAGCGATTCATGCAATGTCCGGGCTCGGAAGGCAAATTTTTCTAGAAAGAGTTACTTGAACGCTAACGGTTCTAAAAAAGGAGAAAAAAATGTCCGATGAAACTGAACGCGGGAAACCGTTTGTGAAAGTCAAGGATGCGGCTGGAAATGATTGGCTCTGTCCACTAGATGCTTTGATGGATCCCAAGGATGCCAGCGAAGAAGAGCTGAACAGTTGTGTCGATGATGCCACAGTAGGAAGATACGCCGGAGACATTAAAATTGTAGATTAAGCCGACCATAAGCCCCATTCGATTACGACTGCGCAGCAGGTCCGTAAATACTTGGTGAACACTATTGTCAAGAATTATGGTTAGCGTAAGTTGGCGAGAAATTTATGAATTTAGAAGCTCTGGCAAAAGATTTGTGCTATTACGCCAACGTGGTCACACCGCCTAACTGGAATATATTTACCGATACCACTGACCACAGATGTTTGCACAGAACACTCAACATTCATCTGTTATTGATCGACATTACACCCTCGGACTGGGTAAAGCGGCAAAGACAAACTGGCCTCATCATGCCCAGCGCCCTGACCCGAGCACAAACATATAAGAAAGTGTCTGAAGCCATCCGTTCTAAGGCTGAAATGCAAGATGAATGCAGGTCAAACGGAGATAGGGTGTTCGCTGACACTGAGATTTGGATGTTTCCCCTTGTGCTCCAGGAGGAAAACCAAGATCTTTTCGCCGCCTTGGTACACGA
>JASFGC010000393.1:0-3606 GCA_050123975.1 Syntrophobacterales bacterium
TCTTCATGGAGATTTTGAGCTCTTTTGACGAGCGGGGTAGCGTGCGTTTTTACCGGCACAGACGCAGTGCTGATTGTCATGGCATCGTCATCTGCAATGGATGAGAGATCCGGTAAAGGCTCACCTCCTTGACCACGATTACTTCCCTCCCCTTGGCTACCATCCAGCCCCAGAAAATCTCGGATAGTGCTCTCATCCTTCTGCATTTGTTTGATTGTATGGCGCAAAGTATCAAGATCCTTGACCTCGTGCAGTAAATTAGCATTCTGCGTCTGCAACTTCGTTGAATCACGATAAAGACGCTGTCCCAGATATCCTCCTATACCCAAGAGCAGCCATGAAAACACCAGCAGACCCAAGCAAATGTAGAGATACACATGAGGGATAGAGAAAGTTCGGGGGGCAGAGTTTGCTGATGGCATCCACATCACCGTTACCGTCTTTCGTTTCATCTCTCCTCCTAAAAATTATGCATCATCCCTAGCCCGACTTCATATCCGTCGGAGATGTCTTGGCTCTTGTTTTTACAGTGGTGCTGTACTTTTGTCTGTGCTGATGTATTCAAAACCATACCGAAAGCTGACTCCTTTACCGTGCCTACTTGTAATTCAAGCACGGCTAAAGTGGCTTTTGGACATCGAAAAGACGAGTGGGTGTAATGAAAAATCGTCTCTGCCAAGAAAAAAAATCTGGCTCATCCACCTGTTTCGTGCAATGGGTGTGCCAGGAGATGAAGGGGAGTGCTCAAAAGGGAGGGTTGTTCAGGAACGAAGGGGATTTGATGAATTAAATGCTAAACTCCAAGCACTAAATTGCAAGGTTTCAGGTGTCAGGTGTCAGGAAAAAGAAACAGAGAATTCAGTAGTCAGTAGCCAGTAGTCAGTAGAAAAGAGGTATTTGCTTTATGATTTTCATTCTGAATTCTGGATTCTGACTCCTGACTCCTTTCTTTTAAATCCGCAATCCGAAATCCGAAATCCGCAATTAATTTGCTCCAGCTTTTTTTAGCATTTCCACCACTGCCGTGTGCCCCTCGGACTCGGCCGCGAACAGAGCCGTAACACCACCTGTTGTCCTGGCGTTGACATCCGCGCCCGCACCAAGTAAAGCCTTCACGATCTCAAAGTGGCCTTTCTTGGCCGCCAACATCAGGGCGGTACTGTCAGCTCTATTCCTTTCGTTGACATCGGCACCCCCGGCGATCAAGCTCTTGACGATCTTAAGGTGACCCTCTATTGCCGCAATTATCAGAGCTGTATTACCATACTGATTCTTAGCATCAATCTCCACACCCGCAGCTATCAGTTGGCTGGTTTCCTCGGAATCTCCCTTATATGCAGCAATGCGCAAACGTTCATCACGGCTCGCACAGGAGACGAGTAAGACGAGTGTTATAATCACCAAAAGAGCTGCCTTACTCTCTATTTGGGTCTGCATTTCCACTCCTTGTTCGTAATGAGGCTGACCACCGTTTGCACCACTATCTATCTCATCGCGTTCCCATCTGCAGCAGCATCTGCTCTTTCTCATCACGTACCTGATCCTTGATCCTTTTCACGTGACCGCGACCTAAACCTTTTACCTCACAACCCAACTCAAAGTAGCGTTTGATTTTTTCATCGTCCAGGATACCGAAGCAGTCGATTACTGCCAACGGACCTCCTGCTGTCTCCACCACTTCATCCGGATCAAGATCCAGGTAGGGCTTATGTCTGACTGCAAAAATCACCGCGTCGGCTCCAGCCAAGGCTTTTTTCAAATCTGGTTCGATGCGCAGATCAATTAGTTTATCTTGGTTTCGGAAAAATCTTTTTAAGCTATGTGTGGGCGATGGGTACTCATCCTGCTTTTCAAACTCCCACCAGTGCTGTACGTAAGGGTCGTGCGCTCTCAGCTCCGCGCCCATCTCAGTCAGCCTCCTCACGACGAGCTCCGAACCACTGTACCGGGTGTCTCCAACATCTTCACGGTAAGAAGCCCCCAACAACAGTATCTCTGCTGCTGCCAGAGGCCGACCCATGTTTCGCATTGCATCCCGCGTGAGCTGGGCAACATGCATTGCTCTGGTGTCATTGATGTCAATGGCAAGAGGAGTTATTTTAAAGATGTCGTCTTCAAATCCATGGATATGACGGTAGGCCCACATGCCAAGACCCCCGTCTTTGGGGAGGCAATAGCCGCCGATACCCGGGCCCGGAAAAATGATATTGCTGTGGGTTGGTCGGACCTTTATGGCCTCGATGACTTTGATCAGGTCCACACCATTGCGCTCGGCAAAAACACTCCATTCGTCCAAGAATGCCAGAATCGTGGCGCGAAAGCTGTTCTCCACGATTTTTGCTGTTTCCGACTCAATGGGCCTATCCAGTACGGTCAGCTGATAAGCTTTCGTATTGATTACCTCGCCTAGGAACTTTTCTACTCGACGGGTGGCCTCCTCGTTTATTCCACTGCAAACCCTCCAGAAATCGCGAATACTGGCGACATATTCCTTGCCAGGCATTACCCTCTCAAAGCTGTGTGCAAGTAAAGGATCACTCTGGATGCCGCGTTTGCGGAAAACTTTTCTCATGATGGGGTAGGCCACCTGTTCAGTGGTGCCGGGGGCCACTGTGGTCTCTATGAGAACCAGTGTTTCGGGAGGAATGTGTTCAGCCACGATTTCGAGTGAGTTTTCCAGAGCCACCATATCTGCTTGCCCGTCCCTGACATTCCCAAACGATTCTTTCAGGTAGTCGCATTGAACGTCGGACACTACCACATCCGCAAGCTTCAACACCTCGTAACTGAAGGTCGCAGTCAAGGTCTTTTTCTCGTTAACACAGCGGGCAATCATGGGTTCCAGCTCTTCATCCTCAGACTTTACAGGGGAGAGACCGCGATTTAGGAGTGGGATCTTCCAGTAACTGCGCGTGCTCGGACGCTGCATGCCAATGACGAATTTGGTTGACTCACCATTTTCATTCTCCGCATCAGCAACCACTGCAGCCATGGCCGCCCCGACAAACCCCACGCCCATCACCACCACGATCTCACGTCCCAAGGCTCTCTGATCGCTTACTATTTTTTTTAACCTTTTGGATTCCTTTTCATAGTCATCAGGTCCAGGCAAGTGGAATTTCTCACCATCTGGACTAACAGAGTATTCTTTAACCATTCCAGCCTCCTTCATTTATTCAACTATCAGCTATCAAGTTTATGCGAATATGAACCACAGAGAGTTCTTAAGGCAAAAGGCGTAAGGCTCAGGGCATAAGGAGCGAAACGACTCTTTTTTACCTCCTGACTCCTGACTCCTGTCTACCGGATTCTAGGAATTAGCCTTGAGCCGCCCCTCAATATGCCTCGAAAACGACATGAACACTTTCTTCGATGCTTATCTCGCCTGCCTCTATGGGCGTTCGAACCGCCGCTGCCCTAGCCTCCATCCTGTAGGGACGTACAGGTCCACCCGGACGATAACTTATTTTGATTATTCTCTTGATGGTAAGACCACCTGCCTTCGCCAAATCTTCTGCGATCGTCTTTGCTTGCTGTACAGCCTTAGCCGCTGCTTCTTTTCTCAACTCCTTATCTCGGTCAGTACTGAAGGTGAGGCTGCCGATG
>JASFGC010000394.1:0-3547 GCA_050123975.1 Syntrophobacterales bacterium
ACAAATTACCATCTTCAAGAATTGGACATAGCCCAACCTGTGGCAAATGCAGAGAACAACTCTTCTCTGAGAGTTCTCCGATTCGGAGTGGCGCAATCGTAGTGCCCTGTAAACAATGCCAGACAAGCAATAAGATTCCACTCAAAAAGATTGACGATCAGCCACTGTGCGGCAAGTGCAAATCACCAATCTCTGTAAATCTCGCTACCCAACCTAGCCCGCTGATTCTGACAGATCAGAATTTCACTGAAAGCGTGCTGCGCTCACCGATACCATTTCTGGTCAATTTCTATTCACCCGATTGTGGCCCCTGTAAGCTCCTCAGTCCTACTATCAATAAAATAGCAAACGATTATCAGGGTCGGCTGAAAGCAGGCAGCTTCAATGTTGATACCAATCAATATATACCCTCCTTATACCGAGTAGGCGGAACCCCTACCTTGCTGTTGTTTCGGGCCAGCAAGGAACTGGCCCGACTCGAAGGTTACCAACCCTCGAGCGCAGTTACTCAGTGGATTCGTCCGCATGCATGGTGAAAAGCATAGAGCATGGGGCATGGAGTGAAAGAGAAAGACAGCAAGAGGCTGGGAGAAAAAGACACGGTGATGCGGCGAAAAATGCGGGAAAGGATTCTCAGGTCATAGGTGATGGGTAATGGGTTATGGGTAACAACCTATCACCTATAGCCCATGACCTATGACCTGGAAAACACGACTTCGACGGTTTGAACGATTTCAACGACTGCAACGCTAGGCGCTACGCGCCAAGCAGTTAATACACCAACTTACCGAGGGATTTGAGAATGAGCGTCACCCCCATGGCGAACATTCCTGTAAGCCCCATACCGCAGGAGAACCCCGCTAGAAGGACCGGTGCATACTGGCGCCACATGGTGCCGTAACGCTTGAGGAAAAAAAACCGCCCCAAAAACGCCCCAATCACCTCCAGGATCAGACCATGGGGAGTGGACTGGCCCAGGCCGCGAACCACCCCGTACACCAGCATTATGGGTAAGCCAAATACGAGGAGCACCATATAGGTAACGAGACCAAAACCCAGACCAGTTAAGACGTAGCTGCCTTTCAACGCCTGAAAGAAAAGAGAATTTCCTTCTAGGGTGGAGGTCTGCATCAGAAGGGTGTTCAAGGCCTGAAGATGCCAAAGCTCTTGGGCATAAGGATAGCTACTAGAGGGTATTGGCGCCAAGCGCCAGATGAACTGGGAGAAGAGAAGACTCGCCACCATAACAACCGGAAACACTACAATCTCTGCCTTGATGATACCCCGAATGCTGGTGCCGGTGAGCTCAATCTTTCGAAACTGAACCGTAGCCTCGCCGTAGTTGTGGATGGGAATGGGAGCATACCAAACTTCGATCCCTTGATAGCCGAAGAATTTCGCCCCTGCTATGAAACTGGCCTCTCTCACCATGGGCAGGCTGACGAACTGCCCGGCGATACCCTCCATACGGGCAGTGATATAGGAAATAATAGGGGTGTAGATGAACCCGTAGCCAAGGAAAAAAATCCATGGAAAGTTAGGCACCAGCCAGATACAGAGGCCAGTATAGGCCAGGGTGGAAAACACATAGATACCAATTGATATCCAGAAATTAAAATCACCCCTTCCCGGTGGTGGACGAAAGAGTTCGCGTAAACTGGCGCGTTGTGCCCCCGAACTATTGCTGAAAGAACGCAAAACATGCCAGATGCCCACAAGACCAATGGCGAGACCCAAACCTATGCCAAAACTCATATAGAAATCAAAGTTGTTGGCAAAAACCGTATCAACCGTCCCCATGCCAGGATGCCAGCGCCGGAGAATACCGTGCTTGTAGAGAATGGGGTTGGCAGCTACCGTGATAATCAAGCCCACCAACCCACCCATCACCGCCCAAAATGGCAGCACCATGCCAATAAATATGAGCCCCAGATCAAGCTGTAAACCTGTGGCCACCGCCGGTAGTACATCCTCGGTATGGCGAGTGAATTCAATCCAGGGAATGGGAATGAGACGAATCGGTTCTGTAAGAAGCAGCCCGGAGACTGCGGGCAGAAGCACGTAAAGTGTCCCGAAAGCCAAGCCTATCACTCCGCCAATGGAGAACACTCGCCATTTCCAACTCTTCTCCTTATCTTCAGTGGATTCAGCCAGCGCCATGGTTCCCAAGGCTCCCACCGGTGCCATGGGAAATGGCAGTTTCTCCACATCTGAGGTAATCCTGTAAAGGGCGTACCCGAGGCCAAAATGGTCGATACGTTGGATGATCTGCGATCCCACCAGGAGGAGGATAGGTATCATCCAGTCGCGGTGAAAGAACGTGCGTTCCAAGAGTGACTCGGAGCCCGGTTGTGGCGCCACCCAGGTAGGAATAAATTCGGTGAGGCCCAGCATTTTGGCTGCATCCGACTGCACCAGATATTGATTCCAGAGCAACCCCTGGAATGGTGATGCCAGAGCAGCGCCGGCCATGTAGTAAAGAAGGAAGATTTCCTGCTGTTTGAGTTCGGAATAAGACCTCTTGGCCAGCTCCGCGAAGAGAATAATGGTTACCCAGCGAGCCGCCGGTCCAATGCCGGTACCGATGACCAACTGCAAGTACATGCTGCCCGGCATCATGAGAAAGCCAATGAAAATAGCCCCGACCACGGTCTTCCAGTCAAAGCCTTCCTCAAAATGGTCCGGCGGCGGTAGTAGATCTCTATATTCTTGTAGTTCTTTGTCTTCGTACATTTCACTTCGCAGAGCGCAAAGCGCCAATTAGTCGGTTGGTTGATTAGAGAATTAGTTAAATCGTCGACTCGTCAAATCGTTGAAATCGTTAATTAGTTAATTCGAAAATTAGAAAATTAGTTAATTCGAAGAAAGGGCAAGATCGCGGCTAGAAAGCCGCTCCCACAGGAGATTCCCTGTCCTCCGTGCCTAGTGCCTAGTTCTTAGTTCCTAGTTTCTTTCTGACCTCTGTCTTCTGTCCTCCGTCGTCTGTCTTCTGCTTTTTTTAAATCCGCAATCCGCAATCCAAAATCCGCATTCTTCTCCATGCTCTTTGCGTCAATTAAGTCGGCAGTACCTGGTAGCTGGCAAAGGTAAAAAGTCCCACAATAGCCCAGGATCCTCCCATAAGAAAATCCCCTATAATCAGGCCGATGAAGAAAAATCTTACTTTCTTGAACAGTGATACTCCGCCGTATCTCAGGCTCAAATGATTACAGAGCCAGCCCACCAGAAAACTAAACCAGAGAATCCGCATGGCTGAACTGTAGGCCGTCAAATAGCCTATGGGATGAATGGGCCACCAATAGAAGCGCTGATAACAAATCACCAGGGCAATCATGACCACTGCCCCTATAGCCGAAAATATAAGAACCCACTGTCGCGGCTCACCCGGCGC
This sequence comes from Syntrophobacterales bacterium, assembly GCA_050123975.1. GTDB lineage: Bacteria > Desulfobacterota > Syntrophobacteria > BM002 > BM002 > BM002. Next base: position 3,392 of record JASFGC010000394.1, read on the forward strand.
CTCCATGAGGCGCTGCACATTCTCATACACTCCAAGAGTGGTGCGAGTGGCCCAGTCCATTTGGAGTTCCCGCAGGCCATATTTGTGACAGATTGCCAGCATGGCCAGAAAGGAGACAATTACTCCCAGAAGCACTGCCAAGACAACTCCTGTAAA